>CALDQK010001320.1 GCA_937911525.1 uncultured bacterium | reverse complement strand
CTGCGCGAGCGCTTCGGGCTCAGCCGCCTGGCCGACCTCTACCAGCGCCTGGCCGAGCGCGCCCCGCGCGAGTGGGCCAGCGAGCACCGCTCCGCGCCGCCCCCGGCCGAGGACGCCCGACCCCTGCCGCGGGTCGACCTGCCCGGCTGGCGCGGGCTCTACCAGCTCCCGACCCTGATCCTGCGCCAGCTGAAGGTCACGGCCCGCGAGGGCCTGGGCCTGGCGGTCCTGCTCGCCCAGGCGCCCGTGATCGCGGCCCTGATCGCGCTGGCCTACGACGTCGGCTCACCCCTGGGTCGGGCCGAGGTCGGCTTCAAGCTGGCGATCTCGGCGATCTGGCTGGGCTGCATTTCGACCTGCCAGGAGCTGGTCAAGGACCGCGCGATCTACCGGCGCGAGCGCCTGGCGGGGCTCTCCTCCCTGGCCTATCTGGCCGCCAAGGCCGGCGTGGCGCTGCTGCTCTGCCTGCTCCAGGCGGTGCTCCTGACGGCCACCCTCTACGCCCTCGACCCCCTCGCCGAGCCGCCCGCGGCCGTGGCCGGGGTGTTGGCCTGCGCGGCCGCGGCCGGCGGCGCGCTGGGCCTCGCGATCTCGGCCGCGGTCGGGACCCGCACCGCGGCCGTCGGCGTCACGCCCTTGGTGCTGGTGCCTCAGATCCTGTTCGTGGGCACCCTCCTGCCCCTGAGCGGCTGGGCGGCCGAGGTCGGCCGCCTGATGCCGAGCCACTGGGCCAACGAGTCGATCCGGGCCTTGCTCCTGGACGGCGCCGCCTGGCCCGCGGCGAGCTGCGGCGTGCTGCTCGCCTTCTGCCTCGCCTTCCTCGCCCTGAGCGGGGGCCTGACCGCTGCCCGCGACCACCTGACCCGGAGCGCCCGATGAACGAGCAGGAACGACTGGCGGAGGGCGAGGCCCTCTGGCGCGAGGGGCGCCGCGACGAGGCGCTGCGGGTGTGGACCGAGGCCCTGGCGCGCAGCCAGGACGAGGCGACCCGGGCCCTCCTCGCCGAGCGCCTGACCCGCGCGCACCGCCGCTCGGCCGTGCGCCTGGTGGGCGGGCCGCTGGTGCTGGTGATCGGGCTGCTGGCCCTGGCCCTGAGCGGCGGGGCCGAGCTGGCGCGCAAGGCCGAGGCGCGCAAGCGCGCCGACGCCGAGGCGGCCTTCGCCGAGGCGCGCGGCGGCCTGGACGACGAGGACCCGCGCCCCGCGCTCGAGGCGCTGCGCGCCGTGATCGCCCGCTACCCCGGGACCCGCGCCGCCGAGGACGCCGAGTCCCTGGCCAGGCGCTTCGCCGACCACCTCGGCCAGGCCGAGCGCGCCCTGCGCGAGGCGAGCGAGCACGCCGAGCGCGAGCAGCTGGCCCAGGCCGAGCGGCGCCTGGCCGAGGCCCTCACGACGGACCCCTTCCCGGCCAGCGCCGCCAGCCGCGAGCTGCGCCGCCGCCAGCGCGAGGCCGCCAAGGCCGCGCGCTTGACGGGCGCCCGCGAGGCCCTCGAGGAGCAGCGCTTCGCCGACGCCGCGGCCGGCTTCGCCCCCGACCGGGACGAGGACCGCCGGGCGCGGCGCGGCTACGCGGCGGCCGAGCTGGCTCGCCTGGTCCAGGAGGCCCAGCAGGCGCGCCAAGCCGGCGAGCTGGGGCGCGCCCTGCGCCTGCTCCGGCGCGCCAACGAGTCGGCCAAGGTCTGCGGTCGCCCGGCCCAGGACCTGAGCGAGCTGGAGGCCAAGTGGGCGAGCCTGCGCGACCTGCGCGCTCGCGTCGCCTGCAACCGGGCCTGCGAGCAGCTAGCCGCCGGCCAGCTCGCCGCCGCGCGCGAGGCGCTCCAGCTGCCGGCCGAGCCGGTCGACGCCGCGCTCGCGCAGCGCGTCGCCCGCCTGCGCGCGCTGGCCGAGGAGGGGCTGCCCGCCGGCATGTGCCTGATCCCGGCCGCCCGCTTCGCCCGCGGGAGTGTGGCCTCGCCCGACGAGCTGCCGGTGGCCCTGGTCGCGGTCGAGCCCTACCTGATCGACCGACGCGAGGTGACCCGCGGCGAGTTCGCCCGCTTCCTGGCCACGACCGAGCGCACGCCGCCGCCCGGCTGGCAGACCCCCGAGTCGCGCGTCGAGCGCGAGCTGCCCGTGACCGGCGTCAGCTGGGAGGACGCGCGCGCCTACGCGCGCTGGGCCGGCAAGCGCCTGCCGAGCGAGCTGGAGTGGGAGGCCGCTGCCCGCGTGACGCGCGACCTGCCCCGAGACGAGCGGGCCCTCCTCGAGCGCGACGCCTTCGAGGCGGCCTGGGCCCGCGGCCTGGGCGACGTCTCTCGCTGGGCCGCCGCGGCCTGGCGCGAGTCCCTGGCCGAGGCCGGCGACGGCCCCGCCGTGGCGCCGGACCCGAGCAAGCTCCCCGGCGCGCTCGAGCCCGAGGTCGACCGCGCCGCGGGCGTGGTGGCCGTGTCCTCGGCCGCCGCCCTGCACCTGGCCAGCCAGCGCCGCTACCCTTGGGGCGGCTTCTGGGACGCCAGCCGCAGCCACCTCGAGGTCGAGCTGCCCCACCCCGCCGGCCCCGCGGGCGCGAGCCCCTGGGGCGTCGAGGACCTGGCCGGCAGCGTGGCCGAGTGGACCGCGAGCGAGTATCGCCCCTACGCCGGCCCGCTCCGCGCCGCCAGCGAGGGCAAGGGCCAGCGCGTCGTCCGCGGCGGCAGCTTCCGCGCGGGGGACCCCGCCGAGCTGCGCACGGGGCTGCGCGTCAGCTACTCCCCGCGCTCCCGCTTCGACGACGTCGGCTTCCGCTGCGCCAAGTCGCTGCGCTGAGGCGGTCCGCGTAGTCTTCCGGGGTGACTCCCTCCCAAGAGGCCTTGCTCAGCGCCGTGCGCCGCGGTGACCTCGCCGCGTCGCGTTCGCTCCTCGCCGAGGGCGTCGACCCCAACGCGCTCGGGCTCGCCCGCCCCCTGCTCAGCGCGCCTGGAGCAGGCGTAACGCGCACCGCGCCGCGCGTGGCATACGATCCAGGCGTGAGGGTCGACGACCTCGAAGCGGGAGACGGGCCAGACACGGCCCTGGCGCGGGCGCTGCATGCGTCCGGGGCGCTGGACCTGGCCACCCTGCGCGCCTGCCTGGACGAGGCGCGCGCCGGCTCGCGCGCGCTGGCCGAGCAGCTCCTCCAGCGCGAACTCCTGGACGGGGCCTCCCTCTCGCGGGCCTTCGTCGGCCGGCCGGCCAGCCGCGAGGGTCCGCTGCACCGGGGCGAGGTGGTCGCCGCTCGCTACCAAGTGACCGAGCTGCTGGGCATGGGCGGCATGGGCGCCGTCTACGGCGTCCGCGAGCTGGCCGGCCGGCGCGACCTGGCCCTCAAGGTGATCCTGCCCGAGGTCGCGAGCGAGGTGGACCTCCAGCGCTTCCGCCAGGAGGGCGAGATCGCGGCCCGCCTCGGCGCGGCTCAGGGCTTCGTCGTCGTCCACGCCGCCGGCGAGCACCGCGGCCTGTCCTGGTTCGTCATGGAGCGCGTCGAGGGGAGCGACCTCGAGGACGCCCTCGCGGCCGACCTCGAGCTCGAGCGCCTGGTCGAGATCCTCGTCACGGTCGCCCGCTCGCTCCACGCCTGCCACGAGCAGGGGATCGTGCACCGCGACCTCAAGCCCGCCAACGTGCTCCTGACCGCGAGCGGCCCCAAGGTCGCCGACCTCGGCCTGGCCCGGGACCGCGACCGCGAGACCCTGACCCAGACCGGCGAGGTGCTGGGCACACCGGCCTACATGGCGCCCGAGCAGCTCGTCGACGCCCGCCGCGTCGACGCGCGGACCGACGTCTACGCCCTGGGCGCGATCCTCTACCGCGGCCTGACCGGGCAGCCGCCCTTCCAGGGCCCGCTCTTCCAGGTCCTGCACGCGATCTCCTCCAAGGATCCGCCCCGGCCGCGGGAGCTGGCGCCGGCGGCGCCGCCGGAGCTCGAGGCGATCTGCCTGCGAGCCATGGCCAAGCAGCCTGAAGGGCGTTATCCGAGCGCCAGCGAGTTCGGGGCGGCCCTCGAGGAGGCGCTGGTCGAGCCGGGGCGGCCCGCTCCGCGCCTCCCCTGGCTGGGGGTCGCTGCCTGCCTGCTCTTGCTGGCCGGAGCCGCGCTGTGGGCGCTCGGCGGGCGCCGGAGCGGCGCGCCCTCGCCCCTCGCCAGCCTGCCTCCGGGTGCCGACGCGCAGCCCACCCCCCAAGAGCGGGAGCGAGCTGCCTTCGTCGACTGGCTCGAGGACGAGGTCACGGCACCGGCTCAACTGCGCGCGCAAGCAGCGGCGTGGGGCGAGCGCCTCTCGACTCGATACTCCGCCTCGCTCGTGCGCGAGCTCAAGCAGACCGCCTGGTCGGCGCGCCGTGAGCGAGTCCTCGAGGCGCTGGACGAGAGCCAGGAGCCGGGAGCCCGCGCCCAGCGCTTGATCGCGGTGCTGCGTGCGGCCCCGAGCGTCTCGAGCGATCTGGCCCCGCTCTGCTCCCGCGCCTTCGCGGCGCTGGAGCGCCGCTTCGCGCAGCCAGAGAGCGAGCAGACGAAGCAGGAGGCCTACCAGGCCGCGCGCAAGCTTCAGCTGGCGCGCCTGGCCGACGAGCTGGGGCCGCCGCCCCGCTGGCTGCAGGACGCGGCCTACGCGCTCAAATGGCGCTCAGACGGGTGGGTGGACTGTCTCCAGCTCGACGTATTCCTGACCGGCAAGCTGAACTTCGGCAGCTACCGGAACCTGGCCGTGGGGTCGGGCCTCGAGCCGTGGGAGATCGGCCAGGGGCGGGTCGCGCTCTACCTCGCGCTGGCCAAGTTCGACGTGGGCAAGTTGGACGAGCTGCCCCACTCGGCGCTGGCCGAGATCTGCGAGCTGTGGCGCTCGCTGCCGGAGCGAGCGCGAGACCTCGGCGCTGGCTACACCCTGGAGATCGAGATCCTGGGGATCCGGGCCAGCAGCATCCTGGTGGGGGGCGAGGCCGCAGAGCTGCGGCGGCTGCTCGCTCGCTGCCGAGCGCTGCGCGCGCGAGCCCAGCACTGGGGGATCTACACGCTGGCGGGCACCGAGAAGCTCTTGCTCAGCCGCCTCGAGGACCGCCGAGGGCTGGTCGACATGTGGCAGGACGCCCTGCGACGCCTCGAGGAGGACCGCGGGAACCCTCGCGCTGGGGCCCCCTGGGTCCCGGATCACATTCGCTGGCGGATCCTGGTCTCGCTCGGGGGAGCGCAGCTGCAGGTGAACCCCCTGGCCGCGCTCGAGGTGCGCGAGTCGCTTCGCCAGCTGCGACCAGTGCTCGAGCAAGTCATGCGCGCGTTCAACGCCAAGGAGGACAACATCGCGCGCGCGATCGAGCTGGATCGCGCGCGCCTGGCGGTCGGCGCCTGCCTACGCCTGGGTCGCACCCACTACGAGCAGGGTCTGCGAGAGATCGTGCGCAGCGTGGTGCCGGGAGCCGTGGGCGAGAACCCCGACCTCGGCTTCGAGGCCGCCGAGCTGTGCCTGGAGGCCAAGGCCCTGAACGAGGCCGCGCGAGTGATCCGGCTCTTGCACGAGGCGAAGCTCGCAGCCCACAGGATCGCGCCCCTGGAGGCGAAGCTCGAGGCCCTGCGAGCGGCCGGAGAGTGAACTCCAGCGTGACGGCGGCGTGGCGGACCTACTCGTCCTCGTCGTCGTCGTAGTCGTGCTCGTCCTCGTCGGGGCCGCGCAGAGCGAAGGCGATCTCGGCGTCGCTGCCGCTGACCGCGAGCGCGAGGAAGGCGCGCGACCACACCAGCTCGCCCAGGGTCGCCGCGTAGCTGGCCGCGTCCTCGGCCTCCTCGACCTCGGTGATCGCGTTGCACACGTGCACGATCGCGGCGTTGATCGCTTCCATCGCTTCGGCGTCGCTGGACATGGGCTCCTCCTCAGGCTCACCATGCTCGCCGAAGCGCGCAGCGCGGCAAGGGGTCGCTCAGCTCGTGACGAGCCCCGCCCCCCGCAGCCAGGCCAGGGCCTCGAGCGCCTCCGCGCCGAGGGCCGCGATCGTGGCGTCGTCGCCGCCCGCGGCCAGGAGCTCGAGCACGTCGCCCGCGACGTCGGGGGCCGAGGTGTCGAGCACCGCCTGGCCTTCGACGTAGAGCAGGCGCGCGTGGGGGTCGGGCTCGGTCTCGTGGGGCTCCTCCTGGAGCGCGTCCACGGGCCAGCTGAAGCCAGCCAGGAGCACCTCGCGGCTGAGCCGCCCGCCCGAGAGCCAGGCGGCGTCGGGGATCAAGCGCGCCTCGAGCTCCGCGTCGACCTCCTCGCCGCGGGCGCGGCGCGGGAGGCCCAGCGCGAGCAGATACTCGTAGGCCAGCAACTCCGGCAGCCAGGCGGGCAGCTTGGCGAGCTTGCTCCCGCTGACGCCGGCCAGGATCGCGCCGCCCAGGGCGCTCCCGCGCAGGTCCTCCTCCTCGGCCGTGAGGAAGGCCGGGTGGCCGACCAGGTAGCTGGCCGCCTGGTCGGCGCCGAGGAAGTGCTCGAGGGTCGCGATCACGGCCGGGAACTTGGGCCGCCACCAGCGGGCGACGACCAGCTCGGCGAAGGCCCCGTGGGTCGCCTGCAGGCGCGGGCGATCCACGGTGCCGAGCACCGCGGCGTCCTCGGCCGACCCCGCGAGCAGCTCGTCGAGGTCCTGCGGTCGCCGCATCAAGCGGTCGATCGCCTCCATTTGCTCCGCGAGGCCCACTCCGCGCGCCTCAGCCCTGCGCCAGGGCGACGAAGGCTTCCTGGAGCCGACCCATCCGCTCCTCGGCGCGGGTCCGCGCGGCCTCGAGCGCCTCGTCGGCGGCGACCGGCTCGCGGACGTCGAAGTAGAACTTGATCTTGGGCTCGGTCCCGCTGGGGCGGGCGATGATCCGGTCGCCGCCCTCCAGCTCCCACACCAGCACGTTGCTCTTGGGGAGGGTCAGCGGCTCGGGCGCGCCGCCCGCGGGGGTCCGCAGGCCGACCTGGTAGTCGCGGAAGGCCGCGACCGCGATCCCAGCCAGCTCGCTGGGCGGGTCCTGGCGGAGCGACTCCATGATCTTGGCCATGGTCTCGCTCCCCTCCTGGCCGGGGAACACGGTCGAGCGCTGAGAGCTGACGTAGCAGCCCGTCTCGCGGTGCAGCTCCTCGAGGCGGTCGAGCAGGGTCTTGCCCTCCTGCTTGAGGGTCGCGACCAGCTCGCACAGGATCAGGGCCGCCCCGATCCCGTCCTTGTCGCGCACGACCTCGCCCACGGTGAACCCGATCGCCTCCTCGTAGCCGAACACGAAGAGCGCGTTGCGCTCCGCGAGGGCGGTCAAGGCGTCGTTGGCGATCCACTTGAAGCCAGTCAGGGTCTCGGCGTACTCGACCCCGTGGGCCGCGGCGTAGGTGCCGAGCTGGGGCGAGCTGACGATCGAGGCCAGGGTCAGGCGGGGTCGGTCCGCGGGCGCGGGGTCGCGCTGGATCAGGTAGCTGCCGAGCAGGACGCCGATCTCGTTGCCGGTCAGGGGGACCAGCTCGCCGCTCGCGGCGCGGACCACGCAGGCCAGGCGGTCGGCGTCGGGGTCGTTGGCCAGGATCAGGTCGGCCGAGTGCTGCTCGGCCAGGGCCTTGGCCAGGTCGAGGGCCCCGGGCTCCTCGGGGTTGGGGAAGCGCAAGGTCGGGAACTCGCCGTCGGGCTCGGCCTGCTCGGCGACCACGTGCAGGTTGGTGTAGCCGCCGCGCTTCAGCGCCAGGTCGAGCAGGTGCAGCCCCACGCCGTGCATGGGCGTATAGACGAGCGAGAGCTCGCCGCGGCCCGCGGGGGGCTCGCCGCTGGCCAGCGCCAGCACGTCGGCCAGGTAGAGCTCGTCGAGGGCCTCGCCGAAGGTCTCGAGCTTCCCTTGCTCGCTGGCCTCGGCCAGGCTCAAGCGCGCCACGTCCTTGGCGGCGGGGGCCTGCTCGATCTGGCCCGCGATCTCGCCGTCCCAGGGGGGCACGATCTGGGCCCCGTTGTGCGCGTAGACCTTGTAGCCGTTGTATTCGGGCGGGTTGTGGCTGGCCGTGACCATGACCCCGGCCGCGGCCTCGAAGTGGGTCACGGCGTAGGCCAGGAGCGGGGTCGGGCACACCTTGTCGCTCAGGCGGACGGTGAAGCCCAGCGCGGCCAGCACGCCCGCCGTGTCCTCGGCGAACACCTTGGAGCCGCGCCGCCCGTCGTAGCCGATCACGACCCCGCGCTCGCGGTAGCCCGCGTCGCGCGCCAGGAGCGCCTGGCCCAGCCCGTAGCTGGTCCGGATCACCACCGCGCGGTTCATGCGGGTCTCGCCCGCGCCGATCACGCCGCGCAGGCCCGCGGTCCCGAAGGTCAGCGGCCCGGCGAAGCGCTCGCTCAGCTCGGCCTCGTCGCCGGCCTCGAGCAGCGCGCGCAGCTCGGCCTGCGCCTCGGGGTCCACGTCTTGCTCGATCCACGCGCTCACGCGCGCCTGCAGCTCGCTGTCCACGGGGTCCTCCTGACCAGGGGTGGGCGAGTGTTCTACCCGATCGCCAAGGCAGCCGCCGGAGTGGCCGCTAGAGGAGGGGCTGGCGCGAGCGGGGAGCGGGCGCCAAGGTGGAGCGGTGTGGTCAGGAGGTGATCATTCATTGACAAAGCGGACGAACTCTCTCGCGCTCTGCGGCGCGCTCCTCTGGGCAAGCGCGGGGCCCCTCGCCGCCCAGGACGCTCAGGGCGGCTCCAAGCCCAAGCCCCCCAAGCCCACCGAGAAGAAGCCGGCTGAGCGCTTCGACCTCAACCGCGGCCCGCTGATCGAGGTCGGTCAGCGGATCCGCACCGTGTTCGACCTCCGGGCCGACTTCGTCGTCACCGTGCGCCACAAGAAGAAGCCGGTCCGGGTCGACAACAAGCGCATGGGCCACGAGCTGGACTACGTCGACCAGGTCCAGGCCACCAACGGCAGCGCGATCACCAAGGCCCTGCGCACCTATCAGCTCGTGCACGACTGGGAGACGGGCCAGAAGGACAAGGAGCGGCGCCAGGTCGAGATGGTGTGGTCCCCCGCCGGCCTGATCGAGAAGCCCGTCGGCGGCGCCGAGCTCCCCGAGCTGGCCCAGCGCTACATCGGCTACGAGAAGGAGTCCTACGACGAGCAGCGCACGGGCGCCCTGGACGGCTTGATCCCGGAGCGCCCCGTGGCGATCGGGCACCGCTGGAAGATCCCCTGGCAGGTCGGCGCCCGCTTCTCGGGGATCCCCCTCGAGTCGATCCGGGTCGAGAAGACCCGCTGCGTGGGGATCCTCCGCTCGATCAAGTTCAACGAGGCCAAGACCCGCCGCTGGCTGCTGGTGGTGTTCGCGTTCCGCCTCGCGCTGAGCAAGTTCGCCGACATCGAGTGCTACGAGGACACGCACTACGACCTCTACTTCGAGACCTGGGTCCCCGCCCGCGGCCGCCTCGATCACGTCGCCGGCCGCCTGCGCGGCAAGTTCGCAGGCGGCGGCCGAAACCCCGACTTCCCGCCCAACGTCGACGTGACCTTCGAAGGCAAGGCCGTGGGCCGCGTGCTCGAGCAGCCGCTCAAGAAGGCCAAGCGCGACTAGGCTCTGCCCTAGGAGGTGTCCGCTCGTGACGCTGGTCAGCTAATCCGATTTCGAAGCCGGAAGCGAGAACGGAGCCTTCTGCCTCGAGTTCCGCTCACCCGCCAACGAACCCGGGGCTCCGCTGGGCGGCTGGCGCCGACCTGCGTTCCAAAGGGACTTCGTCTATCGGCTGATCGAAACGGAGACCGGTCGCGAGTTGTGGTCGCGTGTCCAACCGGACGACGAGCCTTCTCTGCGACGCGCCTACCTCCTGAACAGCGGCTGGGCGCTGGTGTTTGCGCACTCCAACGCGGCAGTGCGGATCCTGGGGTTCTCCCCTCACGGGGAGAAGACTCTGGACCTGGACCTCGTCGAAGACGTGCTCGGACCAGCGTCCGCGACGGGAGACCTACGGGAGGTCGGGTGGAGCACGGCGGAGCCCAGATACCAGCGTGGACTGGTCGAGGGCTTCGCGGAGCACGAAGGCCGCGACGTCTACTTCTTGCGCACCTGGACGGGCCGACTGGCAGCTTTGGACCTCGCGGAGGGACGAGTGGTTGGGGAGCGGGGACCCCTGGCCCAAGGGCTCGCCCAAGCCTGCATTGACGCCGTGCGCGATCGACTCGCCGCCCCTGCGCCGAAGGCGGTTGAAGACGGACGAGAGCTCTGGGACGACGAAGCGGCGAGGGCCTGGTGGCGACGAACTGTGGCGGCCGCCAACGCAGCGGGTCAGCTGGGTTTGCGTGAGTGCCTGCCCAACCTCCGGGCTCTGGAGCGCCACCCCGAGACGGACATTGTTGGTACCTCCTCAGTCCTCGCTCGGCCCGGCAAGCGCGACTGGAGCCTAGCGCGCCGCACGCTTCGCCTGGTCCTTCCCGGCCCTGGGCGGATTGTTGAACTTACACGGCCAGACGCAATCGCTGCCTGGAGCTGCCTCGAAGAGTCCCACGGATAGGACAGGCACAGTGCCCGGTAGGAGGTTAGACCAGCGCGTTGTTTGGACCTCGGGTTGCTCAAGCGCTCACCACGGAGGAGCATGATGAGCGACAACGCAGACCATCGGGGGGGCGACGAGCAGCGGATTCTGGTGTGGGACTTCCCAGTCCGATTTTTCCACCTCGCCTTCGCTGCCTCGTTTCTTGGAGCGTTCGCAATCGGTCAATGGGCGGACGACCACGGTTCGCTCTTCCCCGTGCACATGCTGCTTGGGGGGACCATGGTCCTCATGGTCTTGCTTCGAGTTGTCTGGGGCTTCGTCGGACCCCGGTATGCCCGCTTCAGCTCCTTTGTCTTCGGCCCTGCGGAGGTCTTCTCCTACCTTCGAAGCACCATGACCGGGGGAGGAAAGCGCTACACCGGCCACAATCCCGGTTCAAGCCTCGCGATTTTCGCGTTGCTGGCCTTGGCGCTGGGCTTGGGCGTGACAGGTGCGTTCATGGCTCAAGGGGGTGACCTCATGGAGGAGCTGCACGAGATCTTGGCCTATGCCATGGTCGCGGTCGTGGGTGTTCACGTCGCGGGAGTGCTCTGGCATACGATTCGCCATCGGGAGAATCTCCCGCTCAGCATGATCGATGGGCACAAGGCGGGGAAGCCGGACGGGGGCATTCGCACTGCTCACCCAATGCTCGGCGTCCTCTTCGTGGCGCTGACCAGCCTTTGGGCCTACGGCCTTGCGCGTGGCTACAACCCCGCCACGAACCAAGTCACCATTCCAATCCTCGGTCAGACATTGCAGCTTGGCGAGGACGGGGGTCACCGTAGTCGGCACGACGACGACGATTAGGCGACCCGCCACAGGGCCGGAAACGTCATCGGCCCGCTCCGCGAACCCGATCCGATTCGTGCCCGTCCCCTGGGCGCTGGGCTACGGCGACCCGGTTCGCGAGCGAGTGAGGTCTCGCTAGATCGGCTCGGCCACGAGGGCGGCTAGCTTGGCGCTGGCCTACAAATCGCAGGCACTCTTGTCCGAGAGGCAGGCGCTCAACGTCGACGGGTCTACCGACTGCCTAGGCCTCCCAGGGCACCATCAGCCACTGGTCGACCAGCTCCGTGGTCCAGAAGCGCCAGGGCAGGATCATCGTCGCCTCCGTGGCCTGCGGCGCGATCAGGAGTGGGAAGAAGGGGAGCGCGAGCTTCCGCTCAGGCACGTGCTTTCGCGGCACCATGATGGTCGTGTAGTAGACCTCGTAGCCGCTCGTGAGCTTGGGTGGAACGCGCACCTTCATCAGGCGCTCCAGCTCGTCCGTCAGCGTCCGCGCGAACACGCTCAGCTCCGGGTCGCTCGGCTGCGTGTGCTTCAGGTCGAACAAGCCGTGGGCGATCTCGCGGAGCAGCTCGAGTTGGCCGTCCAGCGCGGGATCAGGGCTATAGAGCGCCGCGGCCGGACAGTCCCCGTTGCCGGACTCGAACAGGAGCTCGTTTGCCTGGACGATGTGGCCCCAGACCACGTGGCCCTCTCGCATCAGGAGGCGCTGCCGTTTGTAGACCTCCTTGAGCGGGTCGTCGGCGAGCCACACCCACCAGGGCGCCCAGGCGCGCAGCCCAAGCCACTCGGAGAGGCCGAAGGAGCGGGGGGAGGGCCCGAGTTTGTCACGGACTCCGGCAATGACTTCACGCATGCGCCGAACATACGAGCGAGGGCGGCCCCTTGCACCCTGCCCCGAGGGTGCAGTGTGACTTCGCCGCCACGATCGGGCGCTTAGTCCTCCAGCGGCTCGAACTCGAAGCGGCCGGCCTGGGTGCCGCGCACCAGCAGCTCGCCCCCGCTCTTGGCCGAGAGGCGGACGAGCTGGGTCCAGGCCGGGCTGAAGCGGTCGTCGAGGGCGTTGGTCGTCCCCGGGAAGGTGGCGTGGACCAGCTCGCCCTCGCGCTCCAGCAGCAGGTGCAGGCGGCGGGCGAGGTGGGCGTCGTGCAGGCGGCCCGCGGGGAGCGTCCCCTCGGCGAGCTGCTCGTCGACGGGCTCTTCGCCGACAGGGATCCAGCGGGTCAGGGTCGCCGGGCCCTCGCCGTAGAGCGCGAACACAGCGGCCTGCTCGCCTTCGTCGTCCTCGGGGCCGCGGCGGACCTCCAGCCAGCAGGGCTTGCCCGCGAGCGGGCGCTGGTGGCGGCCGAGCTCGCGCAGGTCGCCCTCGCCGACGCTCAGGCCGATCAGGTGTAGCTCGTCGGCCAGACCCACGGCGAGCCAGAGGGTGCCGAAGCAGCCGGCCCAGCCGGCGAGGCGGGCGCCCTCGGGGAAGGAGCACAGCTGGGCGAGCTCGGCGTCGGGGCGCTCGGCGCCGCCCAGGCGGCGCTCGAGGGTCAGCTGGCCGCCGACGCGGCGGGCGATCAGCAGCTCGCCGGCGTTGCCGGTCCAGGCCTCGAGGAAGCCCGCGGCGGGGAGCTCGTGCTCGCCCGCGGGGAGCTCGTCGTCGACGAGGGCTACGCGGAGGGTCTCGCCCTCGCTCCAGAGCACGTGGCGGCGCTGGGCGGGGTAGCGCGAGGCGCGGGCCACGCGCAGGCCGCTCTCCGGGCCGGCTACGCGCTCGCTGATCCGGCGGTTGGCCAGGGTCACGCCCGCGTCGTGCTGGGCGCGCACGCGCAGGTAGGTGCCCGCGTGCGGGGCCTCGCTCGTGCTCCAGGCGCAGAGCCCGAAGGCGTCCAGGCCGCGGTCGTAGTCCCAGGTCCCGCCCGCGGCTTGGATCGCGGGCGGCGGGGTGACCTCGACGCCGGTCTCGAGCTCGACCAGCTCGTGGGTCAGCTCGGCCGTGATCGCCCAGGTCCCGGGGGGCAGCTCGCCGGCGCGGGGGAGGAGGTCGAACACCTCCAGGTTCTCGGCGCCCGCGGCGAGGACCTCCTCGCGCCCCTCGTGGTCGACCACGTCGAAGGGGCGCCCGCGCGCGGCGGCCGCCTCCTCGTCGCCGACGGGGCCCCGCTCGGCGCCGCTCTCGGCGCGCAGGGTCCACTTGACCGTGTCGTTGGCGGGGTCGAGCGAGAGGTAGAGCCGGCGCCCCTCCTCGGCCGGGTTGCGCGCCAGGAGCTCGACGTCGATCGACTCGCCCTGGAACACGCGCTCCTTGCGCGGGGTCACGCTCAGCTCGAGGTCGACCGTGACCAGCTCCTCGTCCTCGAGGTCCTCGCCCAGGAGGGCGGAGATGTCGTCGTGTTCGCTGCTCACGGAACTAGGAGACCGTCACGTTGTGGCTGCCCTTGACCGTCCCCAGCGTGACCGTGATCTTCGCCGTGCCGGCCTTGAGGGCCGTCAGCTCCGCCCCGCTGACCTTGACCACGGACTCGTCGCTCGACTCCCAGCGCGCCAGCTGCGTCAAGTTGAGCGCCACGTTGCGGCCGGCGTCCTTGCTCAGCACCAGCAGCTTGGCCTTCTTGCCCACGCCCAGCGCCTTGGGCGCCGGCAGGAGCTCGGCCTTGTCCTTGACGTAGGCCGCGCGCGCCAGCTGGAGCCCCGAGGCTCGCTTGGCGAGGAGCTGGCGGAACACGCCCAGGGTCAGCATGCCGTCGCGGTTCCAGAAGCGGAGGATCAGCTGGCAGAAGCCGCAGAAGAGCTGCTCGCCGCCGCGGTCGCGGGTGTAGCTCATGACGCACTTGATCGCGAAGCCCGGGTCGTGGTCGAGGCGGTCGCGGTAGAGGTCGTTGCAGACGCAGCGGCCGATCTTGAGCCCGCCGAACTCGACCGGCTTGCCGGCCTTGGTGTGCGCGTTGGTGACCGAGTGGCGCAGGTAGAGCGCGTGCCCCAGCTCGTGGGTCAGGGTCCCGCAGATATTGACCGCGCCCTGGCCCTTGTCGAAGAAGGCCAGCTTGTTGTCGCCCATGGCGAAGCCGTTCAGGCTGCTGTAGGTGTAGTGCAGCTGGGGGCCGAGGTAGATCGCGAAGCCCTTGTAGTTGCCGCCGCTGCCCTTCTGGATCAGGGCGTCGATCACGTCGTTGCGGTGCGAGACGGCCGCCGCGCTGACCTCTTCCTTGGCCTTCTTGGCCGCCGTCTCGGCGTCCTTGGCCTTCTTGGCCTCGGCGAGGTAGGTCTTGCCGAACTCGTCGTTCAAGGGGTTGTACTCGGCCAGCTTGTCGTCGAACTCCTTCTTCTTGACCTTGTCCGCGGGGTTCTTCTTGAGGTGCTTGTTGAGCGCGAGCAGCTCCGTGCGCAGGCGCTTCCACTTGGTGAACTTGGCGCCCTTGCTCGTCTCGATGTCCTTCATCGCCTTCTCGGCGGCCTTCTGGTCGTCGAGGTGCTTCTGGAGCTCCTTGCCGAAGTCGTGGCGCGGCATGGTGGCCTCGCCGAAGATGTACTCCTCGTCCTTGGTCGCCACGCCCTTGCCCGAGAGGGCCGACTTGACCGTGCTCTTCCAGTCGGCCTCGCTGATCGCGTAGGTCTGGTCGTCGGTCGGCAGCTCGAGGTCAATGAAGCACTCGCGGTAGGCGAGCACCGTCTTGTCGAGCCCGGTCTTGTGATCCCAGGCCGTCTTGCCCGCGGGCAGCTTGGACTCGACCGTCACCAGCGCGTCGGCGCGGATTCGCTTCCAGAAGGTCCAGATCCCGCTCTTGACCACCTGCCCGCCCGTCGCCGCGGCGAAGAGCACCGAGTCGCCGGCCAGGCGCGTGCCCTTGTAGAGCAGGTGCAGGTCGCTGCGGTGCGCGCCGCTCTCGGTCGTCGAGGCCGGCAGCTCGACCAGGACCGAGTTGCTCTGCTTGGCCTCCTCGGTGGTCATTTGGTCGATCGGGGTCGCTGACTCCTGGTCGCTCCCGTCGTAGGTCCAGAAGCGCCGGTGGATCCAGAAGGTCTGCTGGACGTCGCGCTCGCCGCCCGCGTTCTTGACGCCGTTGTGGCCGCGGCCCTTCTCGGCGTGGCTGAGCGAGCGGTCGAGGTGCTCGAAGAAGGCCTGGACCGTGGCGTTGCTCTGCTTGGTCGCGTCCTGGGGCGGGTCGCGCAGCTGGATCTGGAGCTTGAGCTCGCCCTCCTGGATCGCGCAGGCCTTCCCGCCGCGCAGCTTGCGCGCGAAGGAGATCCGGAAGGGCACGATTGGGCGGGCCTCCTTCAGCCAGCCCTTCTCCTTGTAGTCGGCCGGCTTGCTCCGGCAGCAGCCCGCCCCGAGCATGCCCGTGTCGCTGGCCGGGAGCCCGCGGTCGTCGCGGAGCAAGATCCGCAGGTCGCGGCCCGCGAGGGTGTCGTCCTTCTTCAGCGGGCCGCCGCCCTTGGCGGGCTCGATCGCGAGGGGGTTCTCCTCGTCGTCGCTGACCGTCGGGCCGGTCAGGCAGATCTCGAGCGCGTAGTCGAACACCGAGAGCTTGTGGACCACCTCGTAGGTCTTGCCCGAGGCCTTGCGCTCGAACACGACCTTGAGCTCGACGTCCTCCTCGGCCTCGCTGGCGAGCTGGCCGCGCAGGATCGCGTTGCTCGTCTCCTCGGGCTTCTCATGCTTGACCAGGACGCGCCCGCCGCCGCTGACCTGCCAGCGGAAGAAGCCCGCGGGCATGGCCTCGGGGTTGACCCGGATCCGCACCTCCTGGCCCACGCCGACGGCGGTCGGCGCCTCGCCGCCGCGCCCGTCGTCGAGCTCGACCTTGGGCGTCGGGCAGAGGGGGACCAGCTTGCTCACGACGGGCTTGGCGGTGCTGAGCTTGGCCATGAAGGCGACGCGCGGCGTGAGCGCGTCGTCGCTGACGCTCGGGGTCCAGACCAGCTTGGCGGTCTTGCCCTCGACGGCCGCGCTGGCCTTGTGGTGCTCGGCGATCGGCTTGGTCGTCTTGCTGTCGAAGCCCGCCACGACGAAGTCGACGCTGGCGCCCTCCTCCAGCGGCCCCTCGATGTCGACGACGAGGGTCACCTCTTCGCCGACGACCACCTCGCCCGCCGGCTCGAAGCGCGGGTTGACCAGGGTCACGGCGTGGCCGTCGACCTTCAGCGCGCCTTCGCCGCCGCTCTTGACTACCGTGCGTTCGGGGTCGCCCACACGCTCTCCAACTCGCTCACGGCCTGGCTCAACGGATCTTCAGCGGCCAGGTGTAGCTCTCGTCCTCGTCCAACCAGAAGGTCAGCTCGCCCTCGACCGCCTCGGCGGGGACCTCGTGCTGGATCTTGCCGCCCTCGCCCGCCGTGCCCTCGAAGAGCTCGCCCAGGACCCGCAGCTCGTAGCGGCAGCCCTCGAGCGCGTCGCCGTCCTCGTCGACCAGGCTCAGGCGCAGGGTCTGGGTGCCGAGGTCCTTGGCCTGCGCCTCGGTGTCCCCGAAGATGTCGTGGTTGAGGTCGAACACGCTCTTGTGCAGCGCGTCCGCCTGACCCTTGGCCAGCTCCTGCTGCCGCTCGTACTCGAGCCAGCGCAGGAAGGTGATCGGGTGATAGAAGTGCGCGACCTGGTCGGCGGGCAGGCCGGCGTCTTCGCCGAAGCCCTGGTCCCACCAGGCGTAGCGCGCGCCCAGCGTGCCGATCGCCTCCAGCCGGTCCTCGAGGGGGTCGCCGAGCTGCTCCTTGGCGTCCTTGAGCTTGTCCCACTGGACCTTGCTGCCCCACTCGCTGAGGTGGCGCACGACCAGGTTGCGGAACAGGGGCAGGAGCGAGTTGTCGGGGTCGTTGAAGAAGGCCTGGACCTCGCCCTCGAGCAGGACCGGCTCGTCGTCGACGCTGATCACGTCGCGCAGCATGCGCTGGCGCACGCGCAGCCCCAGGTCCTCGCCGTCGAGGCCGTCCTGCTCGTTGCCGCGCTGCTCGACGGCGTCGAAGAAGGCCTCCTGGAAGGCGTAGCGGTCGCTGAACACCTTGGCGTCCGTGGCGGTGTCGACGTCGACCTTGTCCTTGGCGGTCATCGTCGGCTCGCCCGTCGTGGCGTCGGGCGCCCCGGCCAGCTTGAGCGGAATGAAGTCCTTGCTGAACACCTCGACCTGGACGCGCGCGCTGCTGTGCCAGGTCCCCGCCAGGCCGATCGTCTCGCCCGCGCGGACGAGCAGCTTCTCCTCCCAGAGGTCGACGACCTCGCCCTCGCTGAGCTTCTTCTTCAGCTCCACGTAGCGCAGGGGGTGCGCGTCGACGGGCATCAGCCCGCCGCCCAGCGCGAGGAAGTCCTCGGGGTGCAGCTCGGCCGTGGTCCCGTCGCGGACCAGCTTGACCTCGCCGCCCTTGCGGCCGTTGTAGAGCTGCCACTGGAGCTCGTCGACCTCGGGCCCTGCGACCTCGAGGAAGTCGCCGACAGCCAGCTCGGTCCCACCCTGGCCCTCCTCGTCCGCGCCGAGCTTGAAGCCCTGCGGGACCTGGGTCACCTCGAGGTAGAGCTTCTTCCAGTCGAGGTCCTTGTACTTCTCCTGGTCCTGCTCGTCGTCCGGGGCGAGGGCGATCTCGCGCAGCCAGGGGACCTGGGCCGCCTGGGGCGTCAGGATCCGCTCTTCGCCCAGCAGGCCCAGCGGCACCGACCCGAGGTGCATCAGCAGGGTGAAGAACTCGTAGGCCGTGCCCCCGACCTCGAGCGCGTGCTTGAGCAGCACGAAGTTGGGCGAGCCGTAGGGATAGCGGGGCTCCTCGCCCTCGAGCAGGCTCTCGTAGTCGCAGATCCGCGCGGCCACGATCCGCCCGTCGCAGGGGGCCACGACGCGCAGGTCCTCCTCGGGCTCGAGGTGGATCCCGTCGTGCCACACCCGCGAGCGGCCGAAGGGGAAGTAGCCCCCGTCGAGGCGCTCGGTGTTGCGGTAGTAGCGGCGGAGGGTGTCCTCCAGCGTGACCGAGCTCCAGCCGTCCTCGGGGTCGCCCGTGGTGGTCGTGTATTGGAGGTCCGTCGTGCCGCCCAGGGCCACCGGGTAGCGCGGGAACTCATGGTTGAGGCGCGCCGTGAACGCGCTCCCGTTCCAGGGGTGGAAGAGCTCGTAGTGGTCCTGCTCGCCCTTCTGGACCACCTGCCACTGGCCGTAGCGCAGGGCGTGGGTGACGAAGCGGGGCGACTCGACCTCGTAGGGGTGGTAGACATAGCGCTCGACCGGGGGCGAAGAGCGGGAGACGACGTATTCCTTGCGGACCTCGCCCTCGCTGGCGGGCTGGGCGTCCTTCTCCTGCTCCTTCTTGCTGGCCTGCTTGGCGGTCGGGTCGTAGCTGCCGTCGAAGGAGCTGTCGTCGTCCTCGTCGTCGGCGAGGGGGTCGCCTTCGGGGTCGCCGTCGTGGTCGGCGCCCTCCTCCTTGGGCTGGCTCTTCTTGAAGCGCAGCGGCCACTCGATCAGCTCTTCGTCTTCGGTCCCCTCGTCGAGCCAGAACTTGAGCGTGCCCTCGGCCGCGTTGGTGGGCAGGTTGATCTGCAGCTTGCCCTTGGCGTCGCTGCGCCCCTCGAAGACCTCGCCCGCGACCTCGACCTCGTACTTGTGGTCGGTCAGGGGCTCGCCGTCCTCGTCGGCCAGCGAGGCGCGGAACACCAGGCCCAGCTCGCGCGCCGCGAGGCCCTTGAGCGCCAGCTCGTTGAGCGGGACGCCCACGCCGTAGGTCTCGGGCTGGCTGGAGAGGTAGACGAAGCGGACCTCGCCGTCGCGGACCCGGCGCACGCCGTAGGCGAAGGCGGGCTGGCCCAGGGCCGGCTCCGCCTTGCTCCAGCCGAGCTGGACCACGTCGCCGCGGATCAGCTTGAGCGGGTTGACCTGGGCGCCGAGGTTGAAGCGCTGGAGCGCCAGGGCGGCGCCCTGGCCGCGCTCGGCCTCCTCGCCCTCGGCCGGCTCGTGCACGACCCAGTCCTGCAGGAAGGCCTCCGGCAGGAAGCCCTCGCTGAGGTGCGGGACGGGGTTGCCCTCGGCGTCGAGGCGACCCTCGGCCAGGGCGTCGGCCAGCGCGTTGAGGGTCGCGTGCGCGCCGTTGGTCGTCCGCACGTAGCTGGGGCGGCCCGGCTCGAGCTCGTTCCCGTTCTCGTCCAGCACACGCACCCGCGGGCGGAGCGTCTTGCGCTTGGTCCGGGCCGGCGCGGGGTGGGGCTTGTCGGTGGTGGCGATCGTGAAGGGGAAGGCCAGGCCAGGGGGCGCGTCGCCGGCCATTCGGGCCGGGCTGAGGCGCGCCTGATTGAGGCCCAGGTTGTAGGTCTCGCGGTCGCCCGCGCGCTCGTAGAAGCCGTGGCGCGCGTTCAGGCTGCGCAGGCGCTCGAAGGCCTCGACGATCCGGTCGTAGCTGGCGTAGCTGAAAGCATGGTCGGCGTGTTTGCCGGCCCCGTCGCTGACGGCGCTGTCGCTCCGGATCGTGGTCACGAACGCTCCCCGCGGGCCCTCCTCAGCGGGAGACCCGGCGTGACGCGAAGCTTAGCACAGCGCGTAACCCGCAAGGGGGAATGGGCTTAGCGAGAGGGCGGGGTCAGCCGCCTCAATACATCTGCTCGTTGGCGTCCTGGGCCCCTTCGGTCACGTTCGTGCCCTTGAAGCGCAGGTTGAGGCGACGGGCCTGATCCTCGCGGTCCTCGGCCTTCTGCTCGCTGAGGCCCTTGATCCGGCGGTCGTTCCACTCGCGCCACTTGAGCGCGTTCTGGCCGAAGTCGTAGTTGGTCAGGAGCGCGAGCTGCTCGGCGGCGGCGCGCTTGAGCGAGGCGTTGCCCTCCTCGAGCAGCCGGACCATGGGCTCGAAGGCGACCATGTCGCCGATCTCGGCCAGGCAGGCCAGCGCGAACTCCTGGGTCGCCTCGACGTCGGCGTTGAGGCCGTCGATCAGGGGCCCCGTGGCGCGCGCCTCGACGAGGCGCCCGCGGATCGCGTCCACGATCTCGTCGTCGACCTCGTCGGGGTCGTCCGAGTCGATCAGGCGACCGGCCGCGAGGACCAGGGCGTCGAGGACGTCTTCACGCTTCGAGCCGATGAGCAGCTCGAGCGCCTCGAGCGAGCGCTCCTCCACCACTTGTTCGACTAGATCGTCCAGACTCATCCAACGTCCTGCAGTTCGGTTGCGGAGCGCATTCTACGCCCCGGGTGTGTGGTCGTGGGCGCTCGAGGGCGCACCAGCTTACCCCAGCGCGGGCGGGGCCCCGGCTGGCGATCCGCCCCGACGCTGGCCGAGGAGCGCCAGGGCGGTGGCGAGGGCGAGGGCCAGCCCGAGCAGGACCCGCAGCGAGAAGGGCGGCAGCGGGAGCAAGAAGAGCAGCCCGCAGGCGGCGAAGCGGCGCAGGGCGGCGCGCAGCGACCCGTCGCGCGAGGGGTGCAGGGCCTCGAAGGCGATCACCAGGAACACCCCCGAGGCGACGAAGCCGAGCGCGAGCTGCGGTCCCAGGCTGGCGGGCGGCACGACCGAGAGGGCCCCGTAGCCGGCCAGGAAGAGGAAGAACCCGTCTCGGACGCGGCTGGGCGGGTGCGGCAGCACGCCCGCGGGGTCCTCGCTCACGAGGGGGTCGCCGGGCTGGGCCGCGTAGATCAGGGCTATGCCGAAGGCGGAGAGCCCCGCCAGGTAGGAGAGGTCGAGCGTGAGGCAGGCCAGGCAGGCCAGCTCGAGCGCCCCGATCGCGCTGGCGGGCGCGGCGATCAGGAGGCCCTGGCCCCGCACGGCGAGGATCCGGTGCAGGTGGGCGGGCAGGAGCAGCAGCCCGAAGTCGAGGGCGTCCACGGACCCCTTGCCCAGCGTCGAGAGCGCCAGCAGCAGGCACACCGCCTCCACGGCCAGCAGCGAGCGCGGCGGCGCGGGTCGCTCGGCGATTCGGCGCTCGAGGTCGGGGGGGAGCTCCACGCGGCTATGGTAGTTGCCCATGAGTGAGACCCAGAGCGAGAACGCCGGCCGGGCGTGGATCCTGTTCGCGGCCACCCTCGGCTTCTTGAGCGTCCTGACGGGCGCCTTCGGCGCCCACGGCCTCAAGGGCCACCTGCACGAGACCCTCGAGGCCGCCAAGGCCGCCGAGCGCCTGGCCGTATGGGAGACCGCCTGCCGCTACGCGGCCTACCACGCCCTGGCGCTGCTGGCCCTGGGCGCCCTGGCCCCGCGCCTGAGCGCCAAGGCCCAGCGCATAGCCGGCTGGAGCTTCCTCAGCGGGACCCTCGTCTTCTCGGGCACGCTCTGGCTGCTCGTCCTGAGCGGCAAGACCTGGCTGGGCGCGATCACCCCCCTGGGCGGGACCGCGCTCCTCGTCGGCTGGGTCGCCCTCGGCCTCTCCGCGCGCGGCCCCGGCGGCGGCGCCGCCGTCACGCCGGTCGGTGGATGAGCTCGACGCCCGGGCGCCCTAGCAGCGCGCGCAGGAGCAAGAGCGCGCTCACGTAGCTGGCGCCGAAGTCGATCGCCGCGCCCACGGGCGGGATCAGCTTGGCGCGCACGTCGTCCTCGTCCTCCTCCCGCAGCGCGAGGGTCCACACTCCAGGGAGCGGGAGCGTCCAGCGCGCGGCGCGCGTCTCGGGGTCGAGGACCGAGAGCCCCGCAGGGTGCAGCGCCAGCAGCGCGTCCTTCCGGGCCGAGGTCCACCAGCCGCGCCGCAGCGAGGCCTCGATCGTGACCTCCTCTTCGCCCAGCCGCCGCTCGGCCAGCTCCGCGGCGTCGCCGGGGTGCAGCTCGCCCGTGATCAGGTAGGTCAACAGGCGCGAGCGCTCGGAGAGCTCGAGGTCCGGCTCGGGCTGGGCCGCCGTCAGCCCGACCCAGAACGAGCCGAGCACGCTGGCGTTGAGGAAGCCCGACTCCAGGACGAGGTCGACCTGCGCGGGCCCCCACAGCTGCCCCAGCTCGTCGTCCCCGTCAACCTCGTCGTCCGTCCCCGTCCCCGGCTCCGGCCCCGTCTCCGTCTCCGGCCCCGTCTCCGTCTCCGTCTCCGTCTCCGTCTCCGTCTCCGTCTCCGTCTCCGTCTC
>CALDQK010001319.1 GCA_937911525.1 uncultured bacterium | reverse complement strand
CACGTCAACCTGCGCGTCAAGCACCGCGAGGACTTCCGCCCCTTCGCGCCCAGCGCGACCGAAGAGGACTACCAGACCTACTTCGACTCGCCCGCGACCGACCCCTTCATGACGAAGGTGATCCGGGTCCGCCCCGAGTTCCGCGAGCGCCTGCCGGCGATCACCCACGTCGACGGGACCGCGCGTCTCCAGACCGTGCGCCAGGAGACCAACCCGCTCTACCACCGCATGATCAAGGAGTTCGCCCAGCTGCGCGAGCTGCCGATCGTGCTGAACACGAGCTTCAACGTCCGCGGCGAGCCGATGGTCCTGACGCCGATGGACGCCCTGCGCTGCTTCTTCACCACGGGCATCGACCACCTCGCCATCGGCTCGTTCATCGTCGACAAGTAGCAGTCACAGGGCGCACCGGGTAGAAGGGCTCCACCGACCGGAGCCCCGCTATGACCGACGAAGCGCTCGTTTGGGACTGCACCGCCTGCTCGACGAAGGGCGTGCCCGACGCCGAGAGCTGCGCGAAGTGCGGCGCCAGCCAGCCCCAGGACGTGCTCCTCTACCCGCCCGAGGGCTCGCAGCAGGAGCAGTTCCTCCTGGGCCTCTGGGACTGCCCCTCCTGCGACGGAGTCGGGCTGCGCGGCGACCAGAACAACTGCTCGAGCTGCGGCGCGGCGCGCCCCGAGGAGGTGAAGTTCTACCTCCCCGAGGACGCGGAGGAGATCACCGACCAGGCCGGAGTGGCCGCCGCCAAGGCTGGCCCCGACTGGCAGTGCGAGTACTGCGACCAGTGGGTGGCCGCGACCCTCGAGCGCTGCCCCTACTGCGACGGCGGCGAGCTCGAGGGGGCGAAGCGCCAGGAGGTCAAGGAGGAGGTGACCCTCGCCGGGCAGCCCCAGCTCACCCCGGACACCGTGGTCGAGGTCAGCGAGGTCAGCGACGAGGCCGAGGCTTCGCCGGCCAGCGGCATGGCTTGTCTGGTGATCGGCCTGCTGCTGGCCGCGCTCTGCTGCTTCTTCATGTGGCCGAGCAAGGTCGGGGTCACCGTCAGCGGGCACTCCTGGGAGCGGGTGCAGGAGGTCGAGGTCAACCGGATCGTCGCCAAGGAGGGCTGGAACAAGCCCGGCGACGCCTTCGACGTCACGAGCGAGCGCAAGGTCCACCACCACGACAAGGTGCTGGTCCGAACCGAGACGCGCACCAAGACCGTGACGGAGAAGGTCAAGGTCGGAACCGAGAAGTACAAGGCGGGCACCAAGAAGGTCGACCTCGGCAACGGGCGCTTCAAGAAGGTCCCCGTCTACAAGAAGCGACCGGTCTACGAGACGCGCAAGAAGCAGGTCCCCTACGAACACAAGGTGTTCAAGGAGGTCCCGCGCTACCAGACCTGGTATCGCTACAAGGTCCGAAGATGGGTGGCCGGCACGCCTCGCAAGGCCTCGGGAGAGGGCCTCGAGGCGCGCTGGCCCGAGGCCACGCTCGCGGACCCCAAGCAGGAGCGCCTCGGTCAGCGCAGCGCGACCTACACCGTCCACATCAGCTCGGAGCAGGAGGGCAAGAGCTACTCCTTCTCCTGCCCCGAGGACGAGTGGCGCCGCTACACCAAGGGCTCGCGCTGGACCGCGACGGTCCAGGCGGGCCGCGTGACCGGCCTCCGTGCTCCCGAGTAGGCGCGTGGAAGCCGCCACCTCCGAGCTCGCTGGCGCCGAGGCGCGCCTGCCCGCCGAGGCGCGCTGGCTGCTCGGCTGGGCGCTCGTGTGGCTCGCGAGCTTCGGCGTGTTCGTGGCCCTGCTCAGCCCGGCTGGCTTCGGCATGTACGGGCGGAGCTGGGTCGGCGGGCTGTGGTACCTCAGCGCCGCGGCGACCGGGGCCTGGCTGCTGCGGCGGGAGCTCCGCGCCGAGCAAACGGGCGCCGACTGGGGGCGACTGCCGGAGGCCGGGCTGCTGCTGACCCTGATCGGAGTCGCCGCCGCCGCGACCTGGGCCCAGAGCGGGCTGCCCCTGACCCCCGAGACCAAGGCAGCCTTCGAGCGCGAGCAGCTCGGCTTCGTCCGCCTCGACGCGGTCTACTTCGCCGTCAAGCTGCCCGAGCTCTGCTTCCAGCAGACCCTGATCTACGCGCTGGTCCGCCGGATCCAGGCTTGGGGGCTGCGGGGCCCGGCGCTGATCGGCGCCTTCGCGCTCGTCTTCGCCGGGGTCCACCTGCCGATCCTGGCCTTCAAGGGACCCGCGGCCGGCCTCTCGATCCTCGGCGCCTCGGCGGCCGCGGGCCTGCTCTTCGTGCCCCTGATCGCCTGGGTCCGCCGCGGGGTCTGCCTCAGCTTCTGCGTCCACGTCACGGCCTACCTGATCGCGGGCCTGCTGGCGCGGAGCCAGTAGCTCCGGAACGAGACGAGGCGCCGGGTCTCCCCGGCGCCTCGTCGAGTCGAGTCGGGTGGCTAGGGCTTACTCGCCGCCGCCGCCGCCGGCCTCGAGCTCCTCGACCTGCTTCTTGAGGCGGTCGAGCTGGGGGCGGGCCTGCTTGAAGCCGCCGAAGATCTTCTCGAGACCCTCGTAGCCCGCGCGAGCCGGACCGGCCTGCTTGGTCTGCATGCCGTACTGGACCATGACCTGATAGAAGGTCTGACCAGGCCCCTGGGGGTTGTTCGTCGGGCGCTTGCCCGCCTGGTAGTCCGCCCAGAACTTCTCGCCCAGCTTGGTCAGGACGGCCTTGGCCTCCTCCTGGCTGGCGGGACGCTTCTTGGGCAGCGCCGCCTTGATCTCCTTCTCGAAGTCGCGGGCCTCGAGGACCTTCATCCCCTCGGCGAGCTTCGCCTTGGCCGCGTCGTCGAGGCTGCCCTCGAGCTCCTTGGCGCGCTTGCGCGCCTCGTCGGCGCTGACGGTGCCGAACCCGATCTCGAGCGTCAGCAGCTCGACCTTCTCGGCGTCGCTCTTGTCGGCCTTGTTGCGCAGCTTCATGAAGCTGCCGACCTGCTGGGCGCCCTTCTCGAAGGCCTTCACGCTGCGGCCGGCGGGCTTGGTGATCACCTCGCCCTGCTCGTCCATGAAGACGAGGTGCGGGAAGCCGCGGCCACCCTTCTTGGTCAACAGGCCGTCGTGCTTGCGGCCCTTGATCCGGGTCGTGATGTGGCAGAAGAGCACGACCTTCTGGGCGAACTCCTTGAACTCAGGGGTAGAGAGCGGACCGCTCTCCAGCTGGGCGCAAGGCGGTCAGTAGCTGTAGGAGCGGGTGAAGTAGCCGAAGATCGGCTTCCCCGTCTCCTTGGCCTTCTTCAAGGCCTCGTCGTAGTCAGTGATCCAAGCCGGGTCCTTGATCCAGGACTCGGCCAGCTTCTTGTCGAGCTTGCCCTGGAGATCCCCTCCCTGCGCGGCGGCTGGCGAAGCCAGACCGATCGCGAGGAGGAGCGCCAGCGCGCTCGGGAGCGAGCGATACATGGTGTCCCTTTCTGTGTCGCACAATGGCGTGCGAGGCCGAGCAGGCTAGCTGAAATTGCCCTTTGCGTGTCTCGAGAGCGTCAGCAACGCCGCGCCGGCGGCGTCCACCCCGGCGGGGCCCCCGACGAGATCTTCACCCCAGGCCGCCCGTCTCCCAAAAACGGTGCGCACCGCGTGCGCGCTTCAACATCGGCACCCGTGAGATACGGAACTTAAGCCAGGCACGGGGGTTGAGTCAGGCAGGTCCAAGGAAGGGAGAGCGACCGACAGGGGGTTGGGACCCTGGTCCTGTCGGGCCACTCACCATGGAGCAGCGATCCGGCCATTCGGCCCCCTCTGGGAGGGGCAGCCGACGGGGGGAAGCCGCGGGCGAGCCGCCCGCGCGCGCCAGGGCCATGCCCGACCCCGACGCCTGGCTCGAGTCGGTGTGCTTCCCGGAGCTCGAGCCCGAGCTCGACGAGCTCGACGACGAAGGCGCGCTCGCAGCGGTCGAGCTCGAGTTCGACATCGACCTCTGGCGCGAAGCCTCCGCGCGCTATGGCCAGCGCCTGCAGCGCGAGTCCAAGCGCTCCAGCCAGCGAGCCTCCGCGCGGCAGCTGAGCAGCGAGACTCAGCGCGTCAGCAGCGGTCCGGAGCGAGTCTTCCCGAGCGGCGACACGGCCCGCCTCGGCTCCCGCCGCACCCGCCGCCTGCCGCCCCGCGAGGACACCAGGCGCCTCTCGCCGCCGCGCGAGCCCGCAGCCGACCCGCGGGCCTCGGC
>CALDQK010001318.1 GCA_937911525.1 uncultured bacterium | reverse complement strand
GGCCCCGCTTGCGTTCCGGATCCGCTCAGCGGGCAAAAGTCCTCGCGAGCCGAGACCTGTCAGAGGACGGTCCCTGGGGCTAGAATCCCGCCCCTCAGGAGGCAGACATGATCCGAGCCACCCACCACCCCCTCGTGCTCGTCCTGCTCGCGGCGACCGTCATCCTCGCGCCCGGTTGCGGTGTGATCTTCGGCTACGGCAGCCCGCAGGAGGTCAAGGTCGTCGCGCTCGGCCCCGATCGGGCGCCGATCGATGGGCTCAAGATCGCCGACCAGGGGCGGATCCTCGACCAGACCACGCCGGGGCCCGTGTTCCTCCACCCCAAGGAGAACCACTCCATCTCGATCGCCGACGAGCGCTACTACAGCGGTCAGCACACCGTCAAGAAGAGCGTCCGCGTCGACGTCGTGATCCTCGACGCCCTGACCCTCGGGATCGGGCTCCTCGTGGACTACCTCTCGGGCTCGCTCTACGCGCTCGAGCCGCAGGTCACGCTGAACATCAACACCAAGGAGGCCGTGGCCAAGGCGCGCGCCGAGGCGAGCAAGCCGACCCCGAGCGCCGTCGGCAAGCCCAAGGAGCCCACCAAGGAGGACGGGATCTGGGTCACCCACTTCGTCACCGGCGAGCGGGTGTTCATCCCCAAGGGCAGCAAGCCCTGCGACGTCTGCGGCGGCCTGCGCGGGGACATGACCCCCTGCCCGCACTGCGGCGTCAAGGAAGAGTAGCCCGCTCGAGCTCGAGCCAGCGGAGGCGAGAGGAGCTGTCGCCATGGCGACAGCTCCTTCGCGTTCCGGAGCTGCGCGCCGAGGCTGCGTCTAGACGCGCCCCAGGGTCTTCATCGCCAGCCCGACCGCGTAGCCAGCGGCGCCGATCACGTTGCGCGTCACGATCAGGGGCGGGTAGAGCAGCGCCGCCGGGTCCCGCCGCTCGCGCAGCAGGCGCAGGGCGTGCGGGATCTGGAGGGCGAGGGCCGCGCCGAGCAGCCCGGGGCCGATCGCGACCAGGGTCCAGCCGAGCGGTCCCGGCACGAGCAGGCCCAGCGGGGTGAGCACCGCGCAGCCCCCGGCGGCGGCCGCGGCCAGGGCCACGTGCAGGGCCAGGAAGCGATCGGCGGGGTAGAGGTCGAGGACCTCGTTGTGGACCCGGTAGCGGGCGTAGGCGTATTGGCGCCGCATGTAGCCGCGGAGGGTCGTCTTGTAGTGGTGGCGGACCCGGGCGCGGGCCTCGTAGACGAGCCGCTTGCCGGCCTGGCTCAGGCGCCCGTTGAACACCGAGTCGAGGCTGGCGTTGATCAGCCGCTCGTCGAAGGGCCCGGCCAGCTCGAAGGCTTCGCGCCGGTAGACCACGTTGGCCGAGGTCAGGTGCTTCGCTTCCCGCGGCTTGGTGCGGAACTTCCGCTCGATCTCGTAGCCCGCGAGGCGCGCGATCCAGGGGTCGTCGGGCGGGGTCTCGAGGTAGCCGCCCACCGCCCACACGGCCGGCTCGGCCTCCAGCGAGGCCAGGCAGCGCTCGAGCCAGTCGGGCTCCGGCTCGACGTCACCCTCCACGATCGCGATGAAGCGCCCGCGGGCGGCGCGGAAGCCGACGTTGAGGGCGCTCGCCTCCCCGCCGTTCTCTTTGCGCAGCACGGTCACGCGCGGGTCGTGGCGAGCGAAGTCCTCGGCGATCTCGGCTGAGCGATCCGGCGAGCCGTCGTCGACGATGATCAGCTCCCAGCTGCGCTCGGTTCGCTGGCCCGCGATGCAGCGCAAGGTCGCAGGGAGGGTCTCCTCGGCTGCGTAGACCGGGGTCACGAAGCTGACCTCGACCGGGGGCGCCGCGAGGGCGCCGCCAGGGCTGGGTGACTGACTCGAGGATGACGAGGCGCGGGACTCCACGGGGCACAGGATACGCAGGGTGACGACCTGGCGCCGCTGCGAAGGTTCACGGCACCCGCCGATGTTCCAGCCGAGGTGTGGATATGCCACACTCGCGCCCGATGGCGACGCTGAAACCAGCCCTGTTGGAGGAGCTCGAGGCGCTGCTCGGCGGTCGAGTGGACACGGGCGAGACGGCGCGTGAGGCCTACGCCCGCGACCTCTCGACCCTGGGCCACCTGGCCTTCGCGAGCGGCGAGCGCCCGGAGAGCTCCTGGTCCCCGCCCGATGCGGTGGTTCGTCCCCGCGACGTCGAGGAGGTCCAGGCGATCGCCCGCGCCTGCAGCGAGCACGCCGTGCCATTGATCCCTTGGGGCGCCGGCTCGGGGGTGTGCGGCGGAACGCTAGCGGTCCGCGGCGGCGTGATGCTCGACCTCAAGGGGCTCGATCGCGTGGTCGAGATCGACCGCCGCTCGCTCCTGCTCGACGTCGAAGCCGGCGTGAACCTCCAACGCCTCGAGGATCAGCTCGCTCGCCACGGCTTGACCCTCGCCCACCACCCCTCCTCGATCACCTGCGCCACCGTCGGCGGCGCGGTCGCCGCGCTAGGCGCCGTGGACCTCCTGTGCCTCGGACCGCTCACGAACGTGGCGGCTGTTTTGGCCAGC
>CALDQK010001317.1 GCA_937911525.1 uncultured bacterium | reverse complement strand
CGCCAAGAAGGCGACCGCCAAGAAGGCGACCGCCAAGAAGGCGACCGCCAAGAAGAAGGCGGCTCCCAGGCGGAAGCGAAGCGACTCCGTCGCCCTCGCGCTCTCGGGGGAGCCGCGCCGGAGCAAGAAGCGCGGACGGCCCTCCAAGCGGTGGCTTCAGACCATCGAGGACATGGTCGAGGAGGCCCGCAAGCTGGGCGGGCGGATCCCTCACGCGACCCTGGAGACGGTCGTCCTCGAGCGACTCAACGACGCGAGTCGGCTCGAGGACCTGATCATGGCGCTCGAGGAGCGCGGGGTGCTCGTCGAGGACCAGCGCGACGCGGTCGCGACCCAGACCGAGTCGGACCCGGTCCAGGCCTACTTCAACGACATGTACGACATTCCCCTCCTCGACCGTGAGCAGGAGGTCGAGATCACGACCGCCATGTTCCGGCTCAAGGAGGAGCTGCGCGACCTCGTGATCGGGACCCGGCTCGGCGCGCAGGAAGCCGTCGGCCTGCTCGAGAAGGCCAGCAGCGGGAAGCTCTTCTTCGAGCGGATCGTGGGCGCGCTGCGCCTCGAAGGCGGCAAGAAGGCCCGCGCCGCGGTCAAGCAGCAGCTGGCGCGCGACCTGGTGCGCGCGCGCGAGCTCTTCGCCGAGGCGGAGCAGCTCGCGCCCTTGGTGATCCAGACGCGCAGCTCGCGCAGCGCCGAGTCGATCCTCAAGGCCAAGGGTCAAATCCGCGAGCGGACGGCCGAGCTGGCGCGGATCCTGGCCGACTACGACTACGACGTCGCGATCTCCGTCGAGGTCGCGCGCCTGCTCGATATCGACCTGCGGCGCATGTTCCGCCTGCGCGTCGAGGCGCGCCAGAAGGAGCTCGAGGACGAGCTCGAGGCGCGCGACGCCTTGCTCGAGGAGCTGAGCGAGATCGAGGGGCGGCTGTGGGAGCGCACCGGCGACTTCCAGAAGCGACTGCGCAAGAAGATCGACCCGCGGCTCAAGGAGTACAAGCGGCGCAAGTCGGAGCTGGCCCAGGGCAACCTGCGCCTCGTGATCAGCATCGCCAAGCGCTACCGCGGGCGCGGGCTGGGCTTCCTGGACCTGATCCAGGAGGGCAACTCGGGCCTGATGCGCGCGATCGAGAAGTTCGACCCCCGCCGCGGCTTCAAGTTCAGCACCTACGCGACCTGGTGGATCCGCCAGGCGGTCACGCGAGCCCTGGCCGAGAAGTCGCGCATGATCCGGGTGCCGGTCTACCTGACCGACGTGCTGCAGAAGGTGCGTCGCCTCTCGCGCGAGATCAACGAGGAGACGGGGCGCCCCTTCGACCTGCACCAAATGGCCAAGACGATCGGGGTCACGCCGGAGGAGGCCGAGCGCGTGCTCAAGGCCGCCCGCGGGCCCGTCTCGCTCGACATGCCCCTGGGCCAGGAGGGCGAGGGCGGCGACTTCCGCGAGCTGCTCGAGGACACGACCACGCCGCAACCGGACGCCGGGGTCAAGCGGCAGCTCCTCGCCGAGCAGATTCGGCGCGTGCTGGGTGACCTGCCCGTGCGCGAGCGCGAGGTGATCGTGCTCCGCTACGGCCTCGACGGCGGGCGCGTGCACACCCTCGAGGAGCTCGGCCGCCGCTTCAACGTGACCCGCGAGCGGGTCCGCCAGATCGAGATCCGCGCGATCCGCAAGCTGCAGACGCCCCACCGGGCGTCGGCGCTCGAGACCTTTTTGGAGGTGCTCCGCTGAGCGAGCCCGCCCCCGAGACGCCCGCCGAGGGCGAGACGCCCGCCGAGGGCGAGACGCCCGCCGAGGGCGAGGCGCCCGCCGAGGCGGCCCCCGCGCCGGCGCCCGCCGAGAGCAAGCCTGCCCTGAGCGAGGCCCAGATCAGCGGCGCCTTCTTCGTGCGCCATAACGCGGTGGCCGCCCTGGTCGGGCTGGTGCTGGTCGCGATCGGCGCCGGGATCGCGCGCGGCCAGCGGAGCGCCCAGGACGGTCACGGGCTGCTCGCGAGCGCGCGCTGGGGCGGCGAGCAGGTGGAGGTCGCCCGCTACGCCGCTCGCGCGGCGGTCGGCAGCGAGAGCTACACCCTGACGATCGCGACCCACGGCCGCGGACCGGCGCTGCGGAGCGCGATCGAGGTCGCGGGCCCCGACCGGCGCGTGCAGACCGTGATCGACGTGGCCCGCGGCGACGCCCGCCGGCTGCTGCGCGCCTCGCGCAGCGAGCACACCTTGCTCGGGCACGTGACCAAGGAGCTCGGCCTGCCGCCGGGGGCGCTCCTGCTGGAGCAGGTGCCGCTCGTGCTCCGCTCGGCGGGGCCCAAGGCGGGCGAGACCCTCGCCTTGCGGGTCGGCGAGCTGGACCTCGTGGTCAAGCACGCGGGCGCCAAGGAGCAGCGGACCCCCGCCGGCGCGGCGACCTGCGACGAGTACGTGCTCCTGCACGAGGGCGAGGGCGGCAAGCAGGACGTGATCGGCGTCTACCTGATCGGCCAGGGCGCCGAGCGGCGGGTGCTGGCGCTGGTGACCCCCGAGCTGAGCGCGCGCCTGGTCGACTACGGCTGGGAGCCCGTGGAGGAGCAGCGGTGAGGGTCGTGATCACCGGCGCCACCTCCGGGCTGGGCGCCGAGATGGCCCGCCAGTACGCGGCCGAGGGCGCGACGCACCTCGGGCTGGTCGGGCGGCGCGAGGAGCGCCTGAACGAGGTGGCCGAGGAGTGCCGCGCGCTCGGCGCCACGGTCGCGACCTACACCCAGGACGTGCGCGACGGGGCCGCGATGCAGGAGCTGGCGCGGGACTTCGTCGAGCGCGCGGGCGGCGTGGACCTCGTGATCGCCAACGCCGGCGTGGGCAGCCCCGACCGGATCGGGAGCGGCGACCCCGGCCCGCTGACCAAGCTGATGGACGTCAACGTCAACGGCGTGATCAACACCCTGATCCCCTTCGTGCCGACGATGAAGGAGCAGAGGTCGGGGCACCTGGTCGCGATCGCGTCGCAGGCGGGCTGGCGGGCGATGCCGCACCACGCGGGCTACGCGGCGAGCAAGATCGCGGTCCGCACGCTGATGGACGGCTTCGGCTACGCGCTCGAGCACTACGGCGTGCGCTGGACCTGTATCAACCCGGGCTTCGTGGTCTCGGAGATGACCGACACCAACGAGTTCCCGATGCCCTTCCTGCAGCCGACCGACGTCGCGGTCCGGCGGATGCGCAAGGCGATCCGCCGGGGCGCGCGGACCTACACCTTCCCGCGCCGGCTCTTCGCGCTGATCTGCCTGCTGCGCGTGCTGCCCCGCTTCGTGGTCGCGCGCCTGCGTGCCTGAGCTCGCGTCCCCGCTCTCCGGACCGACCCTGCGGCGCGGCCTGCTGCGGGCGGCGCTCGTGGTCGGGCTCTCGGCGGCGCTGCTGGTGTTCACCTACACCCAGAGCGGGGTGTGGCGCTTCGTGGACCTGGGCTGGGCGGCCTCGCTCTTCGCCGGTCACCTGGCCGCGGGCGGGCGGATCGTGGCGCTGTCCTGCGTCGAGCGCTGGCTGGCGCTCCGCCCTGAGCGCGCGGGGCCCAAGGTGTGGGGGCTGATCTTCCTCGCGACCTGGGCCAGCGCCTGGCTCGCCAGCGCCTGGAGCACCTACCTGCGCTGGATCGCCACCACCCGCTCGATCCCCACCGCGCTGGCCCAGACGCTGGACGGGATCTTGGCCTATCCCCTGGTCAACCTGGTCTCGGCGCTGTGGGGCCTGAGCTTGCTGGCCCTGATCGCGCTCCGCCTGCGGGGCGCGCGGCTGCGCCATCAGATCGCGGTCGTGGCCACGATCTCGGTGGTCGCGGGCGCCGCCAACATGGCCGCCTTCGGGGCGCTCAGCCAAGTCAGCGTCCTGCCCAACGTGACCCAGGCCGCGATCCTCGTGCTCGGCTGGCACGCCGGCGACCGGCTCGCC
>CALDQK010001316.1 GCA_937911525.1 uncultured bacterium | reverse complement strand
GGCCGAGGAGCCCAAGGCCGAGGAGCCCAAGGCCGAGGAGCCCAAGGCCGAGGAGCCCAAGGCCGAGGAGAAGGCTGAGGAGCCCGCGGCCGACGAGCCCGAGAGCGCCGACGAGCCCGAGCCCGTCGTCGCCGGCGAGAGCCTCGGCTTCCTGATCGAGTTCGAGACCGAGGAGACGCTCAAGACGGCCTGCGAGTCCGTCCGCGACGCGGGCTACTCGAGCTGGGACGCGCACACGCCCTACCCGGTCCACGGCCTGGACGAGGCGATGGGCATTCGCCCTACGATCCTCCCCTGGATCGTGTTCTTCGGCGGCCTGACCGGCTGCATGACGGGCTTGATCCTGCAGGCCTACACCAACGGGATCACGCTGCCCTTCAGCCTGCAGGGGACCCTGATCGACCCCTTCCTCCCGAGCGGCTACCCCTACATCACCAGCGGCAAGCCGGTGTTCAGCGTGCCCGCCAACATTCCGGTGGCCTTCGAGCTCACGATTCTGCTCTCGGCCTTCGGCGCCTTCTTCGGTATGTGGGGCCTGAACCAGCTGCCTCGCTTCCACCACCCGGTGTTCAGCAGCGAGCGATTCCGCCGCTCCACCCAGGACCGCTACTTCATCAGCATCGAGTCCACCGACCCCCTCTTCGACCGTGACCGGACCCTGGCGTTCGCGCAGCGCCTCGGCGGGTCGCACCTCGAAGAGCTGGTCGAGGTGGAGGAGTAGTCATGCTGCGTTGGATCATTCCCCTCGCGATCCTCGTCGGAACCATCGCGGCCGTGCCTCTGGCCGTGATCGCCCGCGCGCGAGTGTCGACCTCCGAGAAGCCTCGCCTGCACGGCTGGCAGGACATGGACAACCAGCCGCGCTTCAAGGCGCAGCAGGAGAACCCGCTCTACGCCGACGGTCGCGCCATGCGCCCGCCGGTGCCCGGCACCGTGGCGCGGGGCGAGTCCTTCCTGGACACGCACCTCTACCAGGGTCGCGTCGCCGACCAGGCCGGCAAGCTCGGCTGGGCCCAGAGCTTCCCTGACGACCTGACCGTCGACAGCGAGTTCCTCGCCCGCGGCAAGGAGCGCTACGAGATCTACTGCTCCATGTGCCACGGCTACGCTGGCCAGGGCGACGGCATGGTCCACAAGCGCGTCGAGCAGCGGAAGCAGGCGGGGGTGGCGGGCTTCGACGCCTGGGCCGCGCCCGCGAGCTACCACACCGAGATCGTGAAGGCTCAGCCCGTGGGGCAGATCTACAACACGATCACGAACGGCAAGAACAACATGGCTGGCTACCGGGCGCAGATCCCGGTCGCGGATCGCTGGGCGATCACCGCCTACGTCAAGGCGCTCCAGCTCGCCAAGCCCAAGCAGGCTCCGGGGAATTAACGATGGGCTCCGCGAACCCCACCGCGCTCTTCAAGGCGCTCGACGACAAGCTGAAGGTCGACGACCTCATCCCTGGCGCGCTCAAGGCCGCCGGAGCGATGGGCGTCGTCGGGCTCCTGCTCTGCGCGCTCTTCTCGCTCTGGAACCCGACGCGCCTCGCCGCGGCCTATCTCCAGGGCTTCTGCTTCCTGCTCAGCCTCACCCTGGGCGCGCTCTTCTTCGTCATGGTCCAGCACCTGACGCGGGCGGGCTGGAGCGTGACCGTGCGGCGCGTGGCCGAGATCCTGGCCAGCAACGTGCTCCTCATGGCGCTGCTCTTCATCCCGCTGGTCCCCATGATCGGCTACGGCTACCTCCAGCCCAAGGCGACCTACCCCAGCCTGCTCAAGAAGCAGGAGGCAGCGGCCCACCATGGCGCTGAGGCGGCTCACGGCGGCGAGGCGGCGCACGGCGCCGCGGCCGGCCACGGCGACCACGGCGGCGCTCACGACTCCGCTTGGAAGACCGGCCCCCACCTGCCCGGCGTCGCGCACGCGACGATGGACAAGGCCAAGAAGTGGTGGCTCAGCTTCTGGCCGCTCGTGTGCCGGATGGCGATCTACTTCTTCATCTGGATCAGCCTCTCGCGCTTCTTCCTCGGCAAGAGCGTGCAGCAGGACGAGAGCAAGGACCCCGCGATCACCAACTCGATGCAGCGCTGGGCGCCGCTCGGCGTGGTGCTCTTCGGCCTCACGGTCTGCCTGGCGGGCTTCGACCTGCTGATGGCGCTCGACCCCTACTGGTACAGCACCATGTTCGGCGTCTACTTCTTCGCCGGCGGCTTCCTGAGCTTCTTCGCGACCCTGAACCTGACCCTCTTCCTGCTCCGCAGCAAGGGAGTGGCGGCCGAGGCGATCACGCCCGAGCACTACCACGACACCGGCAAGTTCATGTTCGCCTTCACCGTGTTCTGGGCCTACATCGGCTTCTCCCAGTACATGCTGATCTGGTACGGCAACATCCCCGAGGAGACGGGCTGGTTCCTGATCCGCCAGACCGGCGGCTGGAAGTGGATCAGCGCGCTCTTGATCCTGGGCCACTTCGTGGTGCCCTTCTTCCTGGTCATGAGCCGCTGGCCCAAGCGTCAGCCCGCCCTGCTCGCGCTGCTCAGCGTCTACATCCTGGGCATGCACTTCCTCGACATGTTCTGGCTGGTCAGCCCCCAGAAGAGCCCGCTCGGCGTGGTCCCCGTGCCGCTGATGGACTTCTTCCTGCTGATCTTCATGATCGCGATCTACGCGGCCTTCACGATCTCCGTGGGCATGCGCGGCAAGAACATGATCCCCACCGGCGACCCGCGGCTGATCGAAGCCGTGCACTTCCACAACCAGTAAGGAGCCTGCAGTGAGCACCGTTGGTGACGACGTCGAGCACGGCCCGACCCTCCGCCCGGAGGACTGGGAAGACCCCGAGCCCATGGCGACCGGCTACTTCGTGATCTGGGGCTTCGTGCTCTTGTTCGCGATGATCGTGGCGCTCGAGTTCGTGCACTACGCGAACGAGATGGCCGAGATCGACCGCAAGGGTCGCGCCTACAGCGCGACGACCGAGCTCAAGGCCCGTCGGACGGGTCTCGACCCGCACCTGAGCAAGGCCGAGCAGCTCTCGCGCCTCAAGAGCCCCCAGGCGGGCGGCAAGGTCATCGAGCAGGCCATGAACGACATCGTGCGGGAGTACGGGTCGAAGCAGTGAAGCGGACCTCTTCCCACCACCTGCTGGTCGGCTGCCTGCTCGCCCTGGCGAGCGCGCCGGCCTACGCCCAGGCGGCGCCTGAAGCTGGCAAGGAGCCGGCCAAGGCTCCTCCGGGCTATCAGGAGCCCGCCGGCATGTCCAAGGACGTGCGGGACGAGGCTCAGGTGGTGGACAAGCGGAACGCTCAGCTGCCCCTCGACGCCAGCTTCGACGACGAGTCGGGCCAGAAGATCAAGTTCGGCGACCTGCTGAGCTCGGGCCGGCCGGTCCTGCTCCAGTTCGTCTACTTCAACTGCCCGGGCCTGTGCAGCGCCGTCCTCAACGGGACCCTCGAGTGCCTGCGCGAGATGGAGATGCGCCCCGGGCGCGACTTCGAGCTGGTCACGATCAGCATCAGCCCGACCGAGACCAGCAACCTCGCTCGCCAGAAGAAGGAGAACCACCTGCGCGCCCTCGGTCGACCCGAGGACGGCCCGGGCTGGCACTTCCTGACTGGCACCGAGGCCCAGATCAAGAAGATCACCGACGCGGCGGGCTTCGGCTTCCGCTTCGACGAGGAGACGCGGGAATACGCTCACGGCGCGGCCATGTTCGTGGTCACCCCCGAGGGCGTCCTGAGCCAGACCATCTACGGGGCCTACTACGAGCCCCGCACGGTGCGGCTCTCCCTGGTCGAGGCCGCCGACGGCAAGATCGGCAGCGCTCTCGATCGGCTCCTGCTCTTCTGCTACCACTTCGACCCCAAGACGGGGAAATACACCACCACCGTGATGACCGTGACCCGCGTGATCGGGACCACCTTCGCGGTGTGGCTGCTCGGCATGGTCGCGCTTTACCTCTGGCGCGAGCGTCGTCAGCGCGCTGTCGCTGGCGACGACGGCCTGACGGGCGACGATGCTCCGAGCGGCAATGACCCTCAAACCCCTGCGACTTCGGCAGGAGGAACGGCATGAATCGATTGTTGCGAGCGACTCCGATCTACTTGATCGGTGCCCTGGTCGCCGCCGCCGCGAGCGGCTGCGGCAACACCGGCGGCACCTTCCAAATGCCGGAACAATCGTCGGTGGCGGCCCCCTTCGTGGACTGGGTCTACTACTACATCTTCTGGCTCTGCGTCTTCTACTTCATCCACATCATGGGGATGATGGGCTGGTTCATGTGGAAGTACCGGCGCCGGCCGGGCCACGAGACGCAGCCGAGCCCCCACCACAACCTGCCCCTCGAGATCGCCTGGACCCTGCCCCCGGTCGTGCTGGTGATCACGATGTTCTATTACGGCTTCACCGGCTACGTGGACGTGTCCACTCCCCCGGCGGACGCCTACAAGATCGAGGTCCGGGCCAAGAAGTGGGACTGGGCCTTCACCTACCCCAACGGCGGCACCGACACGATCCTGCACGTCCCCCCCGACCAGCCCGTCCAGGTGCTGATGGGCAGCAGCGACGTGCTGCACTCCTTCTTCCTCCCGCGAATGCGCGTCAAGAAGGACGTCGTCCCGGGCCGCACCAGCACCGCCTGGTGGCAGATCAGCAAGACCTGGCTCGACCAGCGGATGAAGAACCTCAGCGAGGCGGAGAAGCAGGCCGACTACATCGTCGACACGCTCTACTGCGCCGAGTACTGCGGCACCAGCCACTCGGCGATGCGCGCCCCGGTGCGGATCTACAAGACTCGCGCCGCCTTCGAGGCCGCCGTCAAGAAGCTGAACGTGGTCACCCCTGACAAGCTCTACCAGCTCAACTGCGCCAGCTGCCACTCGGTGGACGGCACGGTGATGGTCGGGCCGAGCTTCAAGGGGATCTGGGAGTCCAAGCGCCAGGTCTTCGACCCGGCCAACGGCGAGACCAAGACGATCACCGCGGACGAGGCCTACCTGCGCGAGTCGATCCTGCAGGCCGGCAAGCTCCTCTCCCGTGAGGGCAAGGAGTTCGACAACCAAATGGCGGCCCAGGGCTTCGAGAACAAGCTCAAGCCCGCCGACGTCGACATGCTCATCGAGTTCCTCAAGGACCCAGAGGGCTGGGTCGCCGGCAAATACGCCGAACCAGAGAAGAAGTAGCTAGGAAAGGACGAAGCCGTGGCTGAGAACAATTACCTACAGCGCACGCACTGCGTGCTCGGCTGGAAGAAGGAGACCGGTCTCCTCTCCTGGCTCTTGACCCTGGATCACAAGCGGATCGGGATCATGTATCTGGGGAGCACGCTGGGTGCTTTCCTGGTGGCCGGCCTGCTGGCCCTCGCCGTCCGCACCGAGCTGCTCACGCCCGAGCCGCTCTTCATGTCGAGCGACACCTACAACCGCGCCTTCACCCTGCACGGCGCGATCATGGTGTTCCTGTTCATCATTCCGAGCGTGCCAGGCGCCCTGGGCAACTTCGTGCTGCCCGTGATGCTGGGCGCCAAGGACGTCGCCTTCCCGCGGCTGAACCTGACCAGCTACTACCTGTGGATCATCGGCGCCGTGACCGCGGTCTGCGCGATCCTGGTCGGCGGCCTCGACACGGGCTGGACCTTCTACACCCCCTACAGCACCGAGCCGATCCGCCAGGGCGTCATCTTCATGACCCTGGGCGCGTTCATCCTCGGCTTCAGCTCGATCTTCACCGGGCTGAACTTCCTGGTCACGATCCACAAGCTGCGCCCGCCCGGCATGACCTGGTTCCGGCTGCCCCTCTTCTGCTGGGGCCTCTACGCCACGGCGCTGATGCAGATCCTCGCGACCCCGGTCCTCGGTATCACCCTGGTGCTGCTGATGGTCGAGTCGACGATGGGCATTGGCATCTTCAACCCGCAGCTGGGCGGCGACCCGGTGCTCTTCCAGCACTTCTTCTGGTTCTACAGCCACCCCGCCGTCTACATCATGATCGTGCCGGGCTTCGGGATCATCTCCGAGCTGGTGTCGGTGTTCAGCCGCAAGCACATCTTCGGCTACAGCTTCATCGCGTTCAGCTCGGTGGCGATCGCCATGCTGAGCTTCATCGTCTGGGGCCACCACATGTTCACCAGCGGCCAGTCGGTCCTGGTCAACACGATCTTCTCGGCGCTGACCTTCTCGGTCGCGATCCCGACCGCGGTCAAGATCTACAACTGGGTCGTGACGCTCTACAAGGGCTCGATCAGCTTCGAGACCCCGATGCTCTACGCGCTGGCCTTCCTGTTCCTGTTCACGATCGGCGGCCTGACGGGCTTCCCTCTGGCCACGCTGGCGACCGACGTTCACCTGCACGACACCTACTTCGTGGTGGCTCACTTCCACTACGTCATGATGGGCGGCCTGGTGATCTCGATGCTCGGCGGCCTCCACTACTGGTGGCCGAAGATGACCGGCAAGATGTACAACGAGAAGCTCGGCCAGATCGCCTGCGGCCTCGTGTTCATCGGCTTCAACCTGACCTTCTTCACCCAGTTCCTCATGGGCAGTCAGGGCATGCCGCGCCGCTATCACACCTACGCGAGCGAGTTCCAGATCTACCACCAGTTCTCGACGGCTGGCAGCTACATCCTCGCGGCGGGTCTGTTCATGACCGCCTTCTACCTGATCGCTTCGCTGGTCAACGGTCGCACCGCTCCCGAGAACCCCTGGGGTGCGGCGACCCTCGAGTGGCAGACCACGAGTCCGCCCCACTTCGAGAACTTCGAGGCCGCCCCGACCGTGGGCGACCCCTATGACTTCAGCGATCTGACCTACGACCCCAAGACGGAGGGCTGGGTGCGCAAGGGCGCCCCGGCCACCGCCTAGGGCCACCGAACTAAAGGCCGAAACCGATGGGTCACGACCACGGGCACGGGGACGAGAACCTCGCGCATCACTTCGACAACATGCAGCAGCAGTTCGAGGCTGGGAAGCTCGGCATGTGGCTCTTCCTGGCCACGGAGGTGCTGCTCTTCGCGGGCTTGTTTGGCGCCTACACGGTGTATCGCTACACCCATCCCGAGGTGTTCAAGTACGCCAGCCAGTTCCTCGACACCAAGTGGGGCTTCATCAACACGCTGGTGCTCCTGGCGAGCTCCTTCACCGCCGCGCTGGCGGTGCGGGCGGCTCAGACCAAGAACCGCCAGCTGCTGATCCAAATGCTCGCTGCCACGATCCTGGGGGCCTGCGGCTTCCTGGTGATCAAGTACATCGAGTACAGCCACAAGTTCCACGAGCACATCCTGTGGGGCGTGCGCTTCGACCCGGACCTCGGCAACCCCGAGCTGCACCACAGGCCCGACCCCCGGCACCACGAGACCGCCGCGGCGGCCTCGGAGAAGCCGACGCTCCTCAGCGACGCCACCCAGCTCGACTACTCGGTCAGCAAGCCGGGCGAGGACCTGGTTCAGCAAGCCAACGTCGCGCTGCCGCCCACGCTCGCCCACCCCGAGCAGGCCGCTCACAAGGCGAACACGGGCGAGTTCGATCCTTCGAAGATCCGCAACGTGCACATCTTCTTCGGGATCTACTTCTGCATGACCGGCTTGCACGGTCTGCACGTCGTGATCGGCATGATCGTGCTGACCTGGCTGCTCTTGCGCGCCGTGCGCGGCGACTTCGACGAGGGCTACTACCTGCCCGTCGACCTCGGCGCGCTCTACTGGCACCTCGTGGACCTCATCTGGATCTACCTCTTCCCCCTGCTCTACCTGATCTAGGCGGGCGAGAAGGACACCATGGCTGACACTGCACACCACCACGACCACCCCCCTGGCGAACACCACCCGCACGTCGTGCCGATGTCGCTCTTGATCTCCGTGATCTCGGCCCTGATGGCGCTGACGGTCATCACGGTGCTCGCGGCGAAGGTCGACCTCGGCGCCATGAACGTGCCGGTCGCCCTCGCGATCGCCACGATCAAGGGCACCCTCGTCGCCGCCTTCTTCATGCACCTGCGCTGGGACAAGCCCTTCAACACCATCGTCCTGATCACCTCGATCGGGATGGCGGCGCTCCTGCTCCTGATCGCGAGCATGGACATGAAGGCGGTCATGGGCGAGAAGGACCTCGACTACGCCGTGACCGAGATGAAGCGGCTCCGCAAGGAGGCCGCGGCCAAGGCTGCGGGCAAGGAGGTCCCCGACGACCAGATCCACTCGGTGCTCTACCCCAAGGAGCACGGCGGGGAGCACTCCTCGGGCGAGCACGGCAGCGCGCCCGTGGACGAGGAGATGAAGAAGGCGGCTATGGACGCCAAGTTCACCCTCGGCCCCTTGCTCAGCAAGGCGAGCGATCCGCCCAACAACCCGACCACCCCCGAGAAGATCACGCTCGGCAAGGCCCTCTACTTCGAGGGTCGCATGAGCAAGAGCAATCAGATCTCGTGCAACAGCTGCCACCAGCTGGACAAGTACGGGGTGGACGGCGAGAAGACCAGCCCCGGTCACGAGGGCAAGCGCGGCGAGCGCAACTCGCCCACGGTCTACAACGCGGCCTTCCACTCGATGCAGTTCTGGGACGGGCGCGCCGACTCGCTCGAGGAGCAGGCCAAGGGCCCGATCCTGAACCCGATCGAGATGGGCATGCCCAGCGAGGGCTCGGTGATCGCGCGCCTCAAGGAGATCAAGGGCTACGAGCCCCTGTTCAAGGCGGCCTTCCCCGGCGAGGAGGACCCGATCACCTACGACAACGTGGCCAAGGCGATCGCGGCCTTCGAGCGGACCCTGATCATGCGCGCTCCCTTCGACGACTGGGTCGACGGCAAGCACGACGCGCTGACCAAGGAGCAGGCCGAGGGCTACCTGCTCTTCAAGTCGACCGGCTGCACCCAGTGCCACACCGGCCCGACCATGGGCGGCAACGACCTCAAGAAGCTCGGCGACCGGGTCCCCTACCAGGGCGCCAACTTCGAGGCCGAGGACCTCGGGCGCTTCGCCGTGACCAAGAAGGAGGGCGACAAGCACTTCTTCAAGGTCCCCAGCCTGCGCAACATCAGCAAGACGGGGCCCTACTTCCACGACGGCTCGATCGCGACGCTGGAGGAGGCCGTCAAGCTGATGGCCAAGCACCAGCTCGAGAAGGAGCTCGACGACGAGGCGACGAAGAAGATCGTGGCCTTCCTCGAGTCCCTGACCGGCACGATCGACCCGGTGCTGGCGAAGCCGCCCGCGCTGCCTAAGTAGCGCAGCTGGCCAGCTCTGGGGCCCGGCCCGCAGGATCTGCAGGCCGGGCCTCATCATGACCTGAGCCCGAGCGGAGAGAGGAGAGACCAGTGGACAAGGCGCACCCGGCCCCAGGGGCAGGCCCCTTCGCCCTGGCGTGGTTCCTCGCCTCGCTGGCCTTCTTCTTCGCCGCGGGGATCGTGGGCTACCTCGCCGTGCGCGTCCCGGCGGTCGACTGGGGGGCTGGGCTGCCCCCCTTCCCAGACGGGCTGCAGGCGAGCACGATCGTGCTCGTGATCAGCAGCGGGACGATCCACTTCGCGCTGCAGGGCGCGCGCCGCGGTGACGCCAAGCGGCTGCAGCGAGGAATGCTCGTCACGACCTTGCTCGGCGTCGTGTTCCTCGTGATGCAGGTGATCTGCTGGCAGCAGCTCTACGAGCGCGCTGGCGCGCCCGCGATCGAGACCCTCTACGGGCTGACCTTCTACATCTTGACGATGCTGCACGCCCTGCACGTGGTCGGCGGCCTGATCCCGCTGGTGTTCACCACCTTCCGCGCCTACCGCGGCGCCTACGGGCCCGACGAACACACGGGGGTCCTGATGTGCGCCATGTATTGGCACTTCCTCGACGCGGTGTGGCTGATCTTGTTCCTGGTCCTCGTCGTCATCGGGTGAGCCGCTCCGGCTCGCTGCTCGAGGCCCTCGCGCACTACCTCGAGGCCTTGGAGTGCACCCCGCCTGGCTACGAGCGCTACGCCGCCTTCGAGCCAGCCGACGAAGCGCTGCGTGAGCTGGAGCCCCTCTGCCCCGCAGGGCCGGCGCGCGCCGCCTGGGCGGCCTTGCGCGGACACCTGAGCGCGCTCGCGCACCTCGAACCCAGCGGCGCGCTGGACGACCTGGCCCACGCCTCGGCGGCCCGCAGCGCGTGGCGCAGCCTGCGCGCCCTACTCCGCGAGTAGGACCTCGGCGTCGAGGTCCGCGGCCTCGCCCTCGCCGCCCGGCTGGCCGTCCGAGCCCAGCGAGGCGAGCGAGTAGCTCCCGCCGCGGGGCTCGTAGACGTAGTCGCCGCCCCAGGGGTCCTTGCTCAGCCGCTTGAGGTAGCGCCTGGGCGCTCCCCGCTTGCCCCGCGGGGGGTCGAGCAGCTCGCCGAGGTCGCGGGGGTAGCGTCCGTGGTGGAGCTTGAACATGCCGAGGCTCTGCTCGAGCTGCGCGAAGTCGGCCTTGACCTTGGTCACCTGCGCGGGCGCGAACTGATCGCTGACCGCGATCCCGACCACCGCGGACAAGAGGCCAATGATCGCGATCACCACCATCAGCTCGACCAGGGTGAAGCGTCTCCTCATACGTGCTCCTTTGCGTTTTCAGGAGGACGGACGGGGGTTCAGTCCGGCGGGCTGGCGGTGGCTTGCGCCCCGGCCCGGGCTCCCCTCTGATAGCCGGGTGGCGGCAGAGATCCAGGTCGAGGAGGGGCCCGATCAGGGCTCGCGAGTCCCGCTGGCGGGGCGCGTGCTCGTGGGGCGCGCGGAGGAGTGCCAGCTCCGGCTCCACGACGGGAGCGTGTCGCGCCGCCACTGCGCGCTCGAGCTGCGCGGGAACGAGCTCCTGGTCGAGGACCTCGGGGGGCGCGGCGGGACGCTGGTGCTCGGGCGCGAGCTGCGGCGGGAGGCCGTGGCGGCCCCGCTGGAGGCCTGGATCGAGCTAGGGGACACCCGCTTGCGGGTCCACGCGCTGGCCAGCGCGCTGGTCGTGGAGGGCTTCCGGGTCGGCGAGCGGCTGGGCGCGGGCGGCAGCGGGGAGGTCTACGCTGCCCAGGACGCGAGCGGTCGCCCGGTGGCGCTCAAGCAGCTCGCGGCGGACGCCGACGAGGTGTCCCGCGCGCGCTTCCTGCGCGAGGCCCGCCTCGCCGAGCAGCTGACCCACCCGGCTCTGGGGCGGATCCTGGGCCTGACCCAGTCCGCCGCGGGCCGACCGGTGCTCGTGCGGGAGCTGGTCGAGGGCCAGTCCCTGGCGGAGCGGCTGGAGCAGGGGCCCTTGGCCTGGCGCGAGGGGCTCTCGCTCGGCGTCCGGCTGGCCGAGGGCCTGGCGCAGGCGCACGAGGCCGGGGTGATCCACCGCGACGTCAAGCCGGCCAACGTGATCGCGAGCCCCGCCGGCGCGAAGCTGATCGACTTCGACCTGGCGCTCGTTCGCCGCTCGGGCGCGCTGCGCGCGACCCTGACCCGCCTGACGCGGAGCGGACAGGGGCTGGGGACGCTCGCCTACCTGGCGCCGGAGCAGCTGCGTGACGCGCACCGGGTCGGCCCGGCTGCCGACGTCTATGGGCTCGGGGTGACCCTCCTGCACGCCCTCAGCGGCGCGCCGCCCTTCGCCGAGGTCCCGCCCGAGGGTTTCCTCGAGGCGCTGCTGGAGCGCGGGCCTGGTCCCCTGGCGGGGAGAGTGGCCGGTCTGCCGCTCACGGCCGCCGTCGCGGTCGAGCGGGCCTACGCCCTGGACCCAGCGCAGCGCTATCCAGACATGAAGTCCTGCGCCGCGGCTTGGCGCGCGCTGCTTGGGTAGGCTCCCGATCGAGGGCTGGAAGGGTGCTTCGTGCCCGTGCCCGTCTGACGAGCCCACACAACTCGGGCCACACGCTCGTGAGGCGCGGGCGTCCAGACGTGGCGCTCAAGGGAGGAAAGCAGGAATCGAGGAAGGACAGGA
>CALDQK010001315.1 GCA_937911525.1 uncultured bacterium | reverse complement strand
GGCTGCGGCGGCCTCCTGGCGGCCAGGGGCCACGACCTGGCTGACCAGGCCCGCGTCGCGGGCGCGCTCGGCGTTGAGGCTGCGCCCCGTGAGCAAGAGGTCGAGCAGGCGCGCGCTGCCGAGTGCGCGCGGGAGGCGGACCGTCCCGCCGAAGCCGGGGATCAGGCCCAGGCGCAGCTCGGGGAAGCCGAAGCGCGCGCTGCGGGCGGCCACGATCAGGTCGCAGGTCAGGGCCAGCTCGAGGCCGCCGCCGAACACCACCCCGTGCACGGCGGCGGCGCTGGGCTGGGGGGCCTGGTCCAGGGCGCTGAACACGGCGTGGATCCGCTCGAGGAAGGCGCGCAGCTCGGCCTGAACGGCGGCGTGGCCGCGGGCCTCGATCGCGGCGTGCAGGGCGCGCAGGTCGGCGCCGGCGCAGAAGCCTCGCTCGAGGTCGCTGACCAGCAGCACCGCGCGGATCGGAGAGCCCTCGGCCCGCAGCTCCCCCGCGAAGCGCTCGAGGGCCGAGAGGCTCGCTTCGCCGAGCTCGTTGAGCGGCTCGCGGGCGAGGCGGAGCGTGCACAGGCCCTGCTCGTCGGTGCTCCAGCTGAGCGGCGCGCTCAAGGGACCGCCAGGGCGGACTCGCTGGTCGTGTAGAGGTGCTCGATCACGTCCGCGTAGCGGGCGGCGATCGCGCCGCGGCGGGGCTTGAGGTTCTGGGTCAGCAGCCCGTTCTCGGGGGTGAAGGGCTCGCTGAGCACGCCGGCCCGGTGCAGGCGCTGCTTCGGCTCGAGGCTGGGGTTGAGCTGGTCGAGCACCTCGTGGACCTGGCTCGGGGTCAGCTGGCCGCTGGGCCAGGCCACCAGCGCGGCGGCGTGGGGGTGGCCGTGGCCGACGACCAGGACCTGCACGTCGGCGAGCTCGGGGCCGAGGCGCTCGATCAGGGCGGCGCGCAGGGCCTCTTCCAGGGGCTCGGGGGGGACGTTGTGCCCGGTCGAGAGCACGAGCACCGCGCTCTGGCGCCCGCCGATCCGCCAGCGCCCGCGCGGGTCGGCGTCGCCCAGGTCCCCGGTCTTGAACCACCCGTCGGGCGTGAAGGCCTCGGCCGTGGCCGTGGGCTGGCCCCAGTAGCCGACGAACACGTGGGGGCCGCGGGTCTCGATCTCGCCCTCGCTGGAGCGGCGCATCTCGACCTCGGGCAGGGCCGGCCCGACCCGGCCGACCTCGATCTCGCCCTGGCGGTCGAGGGTGCACAGGGCGGAGGTCTCGGTCAGGCCGTAGCCCTGATAGACGGGGACCCCCAGCATGTGGAAGAAGCCCTGGGTCTCGGGCGAGAGGGGCGCGCTGCCGCAGATCAGGCCGCGCAGGCGCGGGCCGAAGCGGGCGCGGACCTTGCGGAACAGGATCCGCTCGGCGGCGGCCAGGGTCAGCCGATCGCGCAGGCCCGCCCGACCGGCGGCCTGGCGGACGTGCGCGGCGCGGGCGCGTCGGAGCAGGCGGCGCGGGACGCGGCCCTTGGCCTCGATCGCGCCGACCGCGGCGCGCATGAAGCGCTCGAGGACCAGGGGCACGTTGAGGAAGTAGTCGGCGGCGGCGGGCGCGAGGGCGTCGCCGAGTTGGCGCGGGTCGGCCACCAGCTCCAGGCGCGCGCCGCGGAGCAGGCAGCTGAGCAAGAGCACGCGGCTGCCCGCGTAGCAGAGCGGCAGGTAGTGGAGCGCGCGCTCGGCCGCGAAGGGGAGCCCGGTCAGCTCACCGAGGCGGGCCTCGGTCTGGCTGAGCATGAAGCCCAGGTTGCCGCGCGTCAGCATGGCGCCCTTGGGCCGGCCCGAGCTGCCCGAGGTGTAGATCAGCGTCGCCAGGGCGTCGTCGGGGAGGAGGCGCGGCGGCTCGGCGTCCGGGGCGTAGCCCACCCCCAGCTCTGCCAGCGAGAGCGCGTCGACCTGGTGGCAGTGCTGGGCGAGCTCGGGCAGGGTCAAGCCCTCGTCGTGCAGGGCCAGCACCGGGTCCGCGTCGGCGATCAGCTCGGCCAGGCCGCTGCCCTCGCCCTCGGCGGCGCGCGGGTCGAAGGGCACCAGCACGCCGCCCTCGGCCAGGACGGCCAAGTCGCAGATCACCCACTCGGGCGTGTTCTGGCCGACGAGCACGACCCGGTCCCCCGGGCGCAGCCCGCGCGCGCGCAGGTGGGCCCGGGCGCGGTGGATCGCGGTCGCCAGCGCGCTGGCGCTCAGCTCGCGCCGCGCCGCGCCTCGGCCCTGGGCCAGCGCGATCCGCTCGGGCTGCGTCTCGAGGCGCTCCAGGATCGCGGTCACGAAGCTCACGGGCGGGCCTCCTCGCGCGCCGCCTCGGGCGCGTCGACCTGCTCGAGCAGCGCTTGCAGCGCGGGCGAGAGGGGCGGCAGGTAGTGCTCCCAGCGACGCGGCACGTCGCGGCGGGGGAAGTCGGGGTAGCGCTGCAGGAGCCGGTCCTCGGCCACGATCCCCATTTCGCCCATCCGCACGAGCTCGCGCGCCACGCAGGCGGCGATCCCGGCCTGGACCTCTTCGCGCGCGGCCTCGATCCCGCGCAGGCCCTCCCAGATTCGCTCGCCGAGGTCGGGGTCGTCGACCTCGAGGCTCAGCTCGGGCTGGCCGCGCTGCTCGCAGAGGTTGCGGATCCGCTCGTCCATGGTCACGCCCAGCGAGGGGACGCCGCCCGGCATGGAGCACACCATGGCGTGGTAGCGCGAGCTCACGATCCAGTCGGCGCGCCGCAGGGCGGCCACGAGCCGGAACATGTCGTGCTCGTCCGAGACCAGGAGCGGGCCGGGGCCCAGCCGCTCGCGCAGGGCCTCGCAGGCGGCGCGGTCCAGGCGCTCCATGCCGACCACCGCGATCGCGGCGCCCTGCTCGCGCGCGAAGCCCAGCGCGCCCTCGGCCAGGGCGTCGAGGTAGCGCTCCTGGCGCTCCTGGTCGGCGTCCCCGTAGCGGTGGTAGTAGAGCGAGCGGTAGTGGTCGCTCCCCCGCGTCCCGCGCAGGCCGTCCAGGAGGTGACGGGCCGGCTCGGGGCGCACGGGCCACCAGAAGGGGTTGATCGGGCACACGATCAGCAGCCGGCGCCCGTCCCAGCCCGCCGCGCGCAGGGTGGCCTCGCCCTCCTCGGCCGAGGCCGGCTCGAAGGTCCAGGCCGTGTCGGTCCCCGACGCGGTCGGGACGCCCAGGCGGGCCAGCACGTCGCGGCTGGCCTCGTTGCGGCACACGATCAGCGACTCGCGCGCGTAGCGGCTGACGAAGGCCTCGAGCAGGGGGTCCATGTCGCCGGCCTCGGCGCCGTAGCCGAGCGAGAGCTTGTTCTGGGCGCTGGCGACGCCCAGCGCGCCGGTCATGAGCGTGGTCAGCGCGTTGGCGAACTTGCTCTTGAACATGCTCCCTTCGCAGGCGATCACCCCGTGCTGGCGCGAGACCTCGCGGACCAGGAAGGGCGGGTAGACGTCGGGGAGCTTGACCTGGCGCACCCCCGGGAAGTAGCCCGCCGAGAGGCGCGCGTCGCTGGTGCACACGCTCAGCTCGAGGTGCTCGTCGCTGAGGATCGCGCGCAGCTGGCGGATCATCTCGGCGACCCGCACGTCGGCGCCCGTGTTGCGCGTGCCGAGGTAGCCGACCAGGAGCAGGCGCAGCGCCTGGCCCGGGCGCCACTCGGCCTCGGCCTCGGGGTCGAGGGCGTGGCGGACCCGGGCCGCCTCGATCGCGCTGGCCATGGCCGCCTCGAGGGCGGCGTCGGTCAGGGCCGGGCGCTCGCTCCCCAGGGTGGCCCGCAGCAGCTTGCGCCAGCGGCTCACGAGCGGCACCCGGCGCGGGCGGCTGCCGAGGCGTCCTGCCAGTCGCCGACGTCGAGGTCGGCCAGGAGGGGCGGGAGCGGACGGTAGGGATAGCGGAAGCCGCCCTCGCGGCAGAAGCGGAAGAGCTCGGGGCAGTAGCGGCCGAAGGGCACGGGGCGGCAGCCGGTCTCGCTCACCACGCGCTCGTTGGCGAACACCACGTCCCACTCCAGGTAGGGCCAGAACACGTCCATCAGCGCGGCCCCCTTGGCGAGGGCCGGCACCCGCCGCGCGCGGCTG
>CALDQK010001314.1 GCA_937911525.1 uncultured bacterium | reverse complement strand
GGGAGCCAGCAGCTGGCAGGCCGGGAGCAGGGTTCGGCGGCCGAGGCGGCGACGCTGCTCGAGCCCGGCGGCGCTCAGGCGCAGGCCGGGGTCGACACGAGCGCGCCGACCCTGGTCGAGGCGCCCCCCGCCCGCGGCGCGGATCCCCAGGCGACGACCCGCAGCGCCGGCGCCGAGGGCGCGAGCGAAGAGGCGCCGACCCAGCCTCCCTCCGAGCGCTCGGCGGCGACCCTCGCGCAGTCCGACGACACGGCCGCGCCCACCCCGCCGCCCCTTGAGCCGAGCGAAGACCCCCTCGCCCGCGCCAAGCGCAGGCTGGGCCTGACCCTGGCCGCCAGCCTCCTGGTCGGCGGAGCGCTGGGGGCCTGGGTCCTCTCGCGGGGCGAAGTGAGCCGCCTGGCGCAGGCCAGCCCGACCCCCAGCGCGTCCTCGCCGGGGCCCGCCGACGCGCCGCGGGCGACGCCGGTCCCGCCGAGCTCGAGTCCGACGCCCGGCGAGCCGACTCCCACGGCCAGCCCCAGCAGCGAGCCCAGCCCGACCAGCGCGCCCAACCAGAGCCCGACGAGCGCGCCGAGCCCGAGCCCGCCCAGCGAGCCCGCTCCCACCCCGACGCCCCTGGCGAGCCCGACCCGCGACCCCAGCCCGACCCGCGACCCCAGCCCGACCCGCGACCCCAGCCCGGCCCGCGACCCCAAGCCGCGCCCGCGCCACGAGCCCGAGCCCCACTCCCCCAAGCCGAGTCCGACGCGCGAGCCCGCTCCCAGCCCCGCACCGGCTCCCACGAGCCCTGAGCTCGCGCCCGTCGAGCTGCAGACCGTGGGCGAGGCGCTGCGCTACGTGGCCGGCGTGCGGCGGGAGCTCTACCGCGACCACGTCGCGGCGCTCGAAGCGGTCGAGCGGCTGAAGGGCCCCTCGCTCGACCTGTGGCGCCCGCTGCGGACCCTGAACTTCGCGCTCCAGCGAGCGCCCGACGCCTTCGCGCCGCAGGCGAAGGAGGCGCAGCGCGAGCGAGTCCTCGAGCTGATCCGGCGGGCCCCCAAGATCGCGACCCAGCAAGGGGGCGAGCTCCCGGCTGCGGTGGGGGCCTTGCTCGACGAGTGGAGCAGCTTCGTCGACAAGGTCGACCGGCTACGCCGCGGCCTGCGCAGCGAGCTCTTCCAGACCCTCCCGAACGTCCCGCGCTTGCCCGAGGGTCACCCCGGCCAGCGACAGGTCGAGCTGCTGGCCGAGCTGGCCCACGCCATCGACGATTCGCAGCGCTGGTGGAACCTGCGCGAGCGCGCGGTCGAGCGGCTGCGCCCGCTCCTGGTCGAGGCCAAGCGCGAGCTGGGCAAGAGCGCCCTGGCGGCGCTCCTCCCGCACGAGGTCGCGGTCGTGGGGGGGACCCTCGAGGGGCTGGTCGCCGACCCGCGCACCTCCCTCTTCGCCGCGCTCTATCCGCAGCGAGACCTGCTCGCGCAGAGCGTGTTCGCCCAGGCGCGGCTGAGCCCGGTCAGCGAGCGGGAGAAGCTGCGCGGCCAGGGCGTGCTGCTGCGAGCGGGGCCGATGCGCGTCGGGCTCGAGGTCCTCGTGGACGGCGGCCCCTGGCTGCTGAAGGTCACCCCGCAGGGGATCGGCTTCCGCCGCTTCCAGGTGGCGAGCTTTCGCTGGAGCGCCGTCCGCTGGCCGGAGGGACCCCTCTCGCTCGGGATCGAGCTGCGCCCCGCGTCGGTGCTCCTGACGCTGCCCGGCTGCGAGCCCTCCCGCCTCGAGTTCGACGGACCCAACCCCTCGAGCTCCACGCTGCGGGTCAGCACGCTCGGCCGCCACCCCCTGCGCCGGATCCTGCTGCTCAGCCTGCCCCGTCTGCCCCCGCAGAACACGGGCTCCCCAGGCGGCCGCCGAGGCGGCGGGGTCCTCGACGACATCTTCGGACGCGGCCGCTAGCGAGCGGAAGCTCAGTCGTGCCCGGGCCCGAGTAGAGACCAAGAAGGAGCTGTCGCGCTGCGCGACAGCTCCTTCGCGTCTCGGAGTTCGAACGGAGAAAACTGGAAAACCAGAAGGCGCGGTGGTTCTTCAGCGGAGCAGCCTCCTTCCAGTTTTCCAGTTTTCTCCGTTCATTGTCTCGATAGAGAGGGAGCTGTCGCTCTGGCGACAGCTCCCCGAGGTCTCGCCTCAGCCCTCCGCCGCGCGGAGCAAGGCCGCCAGGACCTCGTCGCGTTGGCTGGGCGGGACCGGGCCGCCGCCAGGGCCCTGGACGTGGAACACGTCCACGGCTCGGTTGCCCTTGGTCACGACCTTGGCGAAGTCGATGTCGAGGTCGAGCTCGCGCAGGGCCCGGGTCAGGTCGTAGAGCAGGCCGACCCGGTCGGGGGCCGTCACGTCGATCAGGGTCGCGTCCTCGAGGGCCTCGTCGTCGAGCCGGATCCGCAGCGGCGCCGGGGCGGCGCTGGGCGGCTGGGGAGGTTCGCGCCGGACGCGCGCCGCGATCAGCGCGCTGGGGTCGAGCTCGCCGGTGAGCACGCGCCGCACGAGGGCGCCGACCTCCTCGCTGGGGGTCGCCCCGGGGCCTTCGACCAGGGCGAAGCGGTCGAACACGAGGCCGTCGCGCCGCTCGGACGCCTCCAGCCCGAGGATGTCCCAGCCCGCCCCCGAGAGCGCGCCGCAGAGCTGGCTGAGCAGACCGTGCTGATCGAGGGTCGAGATCCACACTCGCGCGAAGCCCTGCTCGAGGGCCCAGTGCAGCGCGAGCGGCGGCTCTCCCTCGAGGGCCTCGATCAGCTCGAGGTGGAGCAGGAGCTCGCCCTCCTCGATCGCGGCCAGGTAGCCCGGCGGGCACTGCTCGAGGTGCGCCTCGAGCGCGGCCTGGTCGACGCGACCCCGCAACGCCTCGAGCCAGCCGCCGACCGACTCGGGGCTGGCGGGAGGCGCCGTGCCGGCGATCTCCTGCGCGGCCCGCTCGAAGAGCCGCGTCAGGAGCGTGTCCTTCCAGCGAGTCAGGGCCCCCGGCGCGACGCCCATCACGTCGGCGCAGGTCAGCAGGTAGAGGTGCTCGAGCCGGAGCGGGTCCCGCCCGCAGAGCTCCACCAGGCTGGCCACCGTCTCGGGGGTGTCCACGTCGCGCTGCTCCGCCATGCGCGAGAGGAGGGGCGAGGTGCGCACCAGGAAGGCCACGTGGCGCTCCTCGCCCGGGCCCAGCCCCAGCCGCCGCGCGACGCCGGGCACGCGGGTCACGCTCCGCTCGGTGTGTCCCATGGAGCCGCCGACCTTGCCGCAGTCGTGCAGGATCAGCGCCAGCCGGAGCAGATCGCGCCGACGCGTGCGCAAGAAGAGCTCCTCGCGCAGGCGGTCTTCGCGCTCCCGCGCGGGCTCGTGGCCGGCGTGGGGCGACTCGCCCTCCAGGGCGCGCAGGGCCGCCAGGGTGTGCTCGTCGACGGTGTAGACGTGATAGGGGTCGGCCTGGGCCAGGCACTCGGTCACGCTGAACTCGGGCAGGAAGGAGCGCAGCAAGCCCGCCTCGTGCATGGCCGACACCACCTGCGCGACGCCGCGGCCGCCGCGGAGCAGGTCGCGGAACCCGGTCACGGCGGGCGGGTCGACCCGGAAGGTCGGCGAGCGCCGCGCAGGGGCCTCGCGGCGGACCGCGGGCAGGCGCGAGGAGGCCACCCGGCGCGCCGGGTCGTCGCCCTCCAGCACAGCCCGCACCTCCTCCAGGGTCCGCAGGCTCACGCGCCGCTGGGTGCGCTGCGCCTGGCGGAAGAGCTCGAGCAGCGCCCCGGGCGCCTCGGGAGGGACCGGGTCGAGCAGGACCTCGTCGCCGCAGGCGGCGACGCCCGGGGCCAGGGGCTGGCGGAGTGCGACCTCGGGGGGAGGCTGCAGGCGCAGACGCGCGCGGCGCAGGTGCCGATCGACCCGCTTGGCGGCCCGGTAGATCTGCTCCAGGGCGACCTCCAGCGGGAGCCGCCCGCCGCGGGCGCGCACGCTGAGGCGCTCGGCGAGCTGCGCCTGGAGGTGCGGCGCCAGGCGATCGCCCTGGCCGGGCGCCAGGTCGTGGAGCGCGCCGCGGGCGCGCTGGAGGGTCGCCTCGGCAGCC
>CALDQK010001313.1 GCA_937911525.1 uncultured bacterium | reverse complement strand
CGAGAGATCGGCAGATCTCTCGGACGCCTTTTGGCGGCCCATAGCGTCTAGCGCTTACCGACCTTCTCCAGCCCCTCGGGGAGCTTGCAGGAGTCGTCGAGCTGGATCTCCTTCTGGCTCCGGTGGAGCTGACCCTCCTTGTCGATCACGTAGAAGTAGCGGCCGCTCTTGCCGGGCTCCTCGGGGACGGCCAGGGCCGCCCAGGTGCTGCCGTCCGCGTTGGCGCGCACCATGATCAGGTATCCGGTCGAGGTCCCCTCGGCCAGCGTGCTCGGGTAGAGGACCTTGGCCTCGCCCAGCTGCTCGATCGTCTCGGCGAAGCGCTTGTTCTTCTGCTGGTAGCTCTGCTGGGCGTAGCTGACCGAGCGCAGCGCGCGCGCGGCGCCGGCCTCGTTGCTGAGCAGAGGCGCGTCCTGCTGGATCCTCTGGGCCTCCGCGGCGTCGATCAGCTCGAAGCTGACGTCCGAGCGCCCGTCGGGCTTGGGGTCGATCCGGAAGCGCTTGATCACGCCCTTGTCCTTGCCGGTGCCGAGCAGGACGTCAGCGACGGGGCGCCCGCGGCGCTGCTCTTCGATCACGACCAGCTGGCCCGCTTCGCCGGCCTTCTCGCGGCGCACGGTCAGGTAGTTGGGCTTGCGACCGCGGCCCTTGCCGATGTCGTCGTCTTCCTCCTCGGCCGCGACGACGACCTCGTCCCCGAGCCCGAGGTCGCCCAGCGAGGGCACCAGGACCAGCGCCGCGAAGAGCGAGACCCGGTCGCCCGTCCAGGGGCCCTGGCGCGGGTTGCCCGAGGGCTGGCCGTCGCGGATTCGCTGCTGGCTGGCCTTGCCGTCCGCGATCGTGATCTTCATTTGGGCGACGCGGTCCTTGCGACCCTCCTCGAGGGTCAGGCCCTCGAGGCGGCCCTTGGCGTCGTAGGTGTAGGTCAGGCTGCCCTTCTGCTCGCGCCCGTCGTAGGAGACGAAGCTGAGCTTGAAGATCAGCTTGCCCTCGCTGGTCTGGCTGCCCTCGCCCGTGACCAGGGCCAGGTCGCCGCGCGGGTTGACGGCCTTGTAGTAGCGCTTGGTGAACAGGCGGTGCTGGAGCACCTTGCGCTGCTGAGCCTCGCCCAGGAGCGTGGCCAGGCCGGCCGCGTCGAGGGCGTCGGCGGGCGGCGGCGCGCTCGGCTCCTTGGGGACGGGCTGAGCGAGGGCGGGGCCGGCCGCGAGGAGCAGCGCGAGCGAGACGAGCGAAGCGCGAAGCATGGAGACCTCTCTCGAGGGGTTAGTAGTCCGCGGTGCGGAAGCGGAGGTAGCCGAGCCCCAGGAAGAGCAGCAGCCACACGCTGGCGGTCACCAGCGGCTGCGCCGGGAGCGCGGTCAGGCCGTAGACGCTGTAGGTCGCGGCGTCCTTCAGCAGGCCGAAGTTGGGGAAGAGCACCGGCAGCCAGTCGGCGGGCCAGTCGGCCCACTCGCCGACCATGCCCGAGCGGCGCACCTTGACCAGGATCTCGATCGCGGTGTCGACGCCGAGGTAGAGCCCCAGCCCGACCAGGAGGGGCAGGGCCGTGCTGCGCACGACGACGCCCATGCAGGCCAGCACCGCGTAGAGCACGGCGGCCGCGAGCACCTGGACGGGCACGAAGAGCAGCAGCTGCGGCTGCCACACGCCGAAGCGCAGCCCGTAGCCGATCACCAGCGTCAGGTAGCAGAGCGAGATCGCCGCGCCGTAGAGGAGCAGCCCGCCGAAGAACTTGCCCAGGTAGATCTGCCAGCGCCCGATCGGGCGCGCCAAGAGCACGTCCACCGCGCCCGACTCGAGCAGGCCGGGGAAGTAGCCGGCGCAAGCGGCGATGAACAGCACCATGCTGATCGTGAACACGACCTTGCCGTAGAAGAGGCCGAGCAGCTGCACGTCGCGCTCGGCGGCGGGCGTCCGCTCGAAGCGCTCGAAGGCCTCGAGCTCGAGGCGGCGGTCGCGGGCGCGGTCGGGCTCGTCGTCTCCGCCCGAGAAGATCGCCTCGCGCTGCATGGAGTAGGCCCGCCAGGAGAAGTCCTGGCCCTCGCGGCCGAGGACCGAGAGCACGACTCCGCGCTCGCCGGCCACGCCGAGCAGGTCGAGCTGCCCGTCGGCGTCGAAGTCGGCCAGGCCGAGGTTGGCGCTCACGCCCTCGGGCAGGGCCTTGCTCTGGGTGAAGGTGGGCTCCGTGTAGCCCTGGCGGGTCGTGTTGAGCCGCAGCTGGCTGTCCTTGCCCGAGACCAGGACCAGGTCCAGCAGGCCGTCGTGGTTGACGTCGAGGGGGTGGATCGCGCTCAGCTCGCGCTGGCGAGAGAAGTCGCTGACCGTGAAGTCCCAGGAGCCCGAGTCGCGCCGGACCCAGAGCTGGGGCCGCACGCCGCCGACGAGCACCTCGGCCACGCCGTTCCCGTCGAAGTCGGCCGCGGCGTGGCTGAGCACACGGTGGGCCTTGAGGCGCGCGCCCGAGTCCACGTAGCCCTCGCCCTGGCGCAGCCAGAGCGAGACGCCCTTGCGGTCGCGCAGGGCGAGGTCGAGCTGGCCGTCGCCGTCGAGCTCGGCCGCCACGACCCCTTCGCAGGGGCCGAGGGTCGGGCCGGGGCCGAAGCTCAGCTTGCCCGCGTTGAGGCGCGTCTGGGCGGGGCCCTCGGCGGGGGCGAAGGCCAGGTCCAGGTCGCCGTCGCCGTCGAGGTCGGCGCAGAGCGCGTCGAGGACCTCGCCCGCGAACAGGGTCTGGGGCTCGATGAACCCCGTCGTGTCGCCCCGGCGCAGGACCAGCCCGCCGGGGCCCGC
>CALDQK010001312.1 GCA_937911525.1 uncultured bacterium | reverse complement strand
CTCGAGCGGGGCGCGCCTGCCGCTCGAGCTGCCCTGCGCCAAGCGCTCGCGAGGGCAGCGCGTCCTCGAGGCGCGCAAGGACGGGCCCACCTCCTCCTGGCGGAGGCGCTGGCCTGCGACGCCCCAGACGACGCGCTGGCCGCGCTGAGGGTCGCTGCCCGCGAGCCCTTCCTGTCCGTGTCGACCCTCCGTCGCCTGGGCGCCCTCGGCCAGCGGCTCGGGTCTACGATCCGTAGGCAGCTGGGGGGGGAGGTCGACCCCAAGGACCCCCGCGCCTTCTCCGCCGCTGCCTTGCGCTACCAGGCCTTTCCCGAGGACCCCGTCCTGCGGGCGATGCCGGTTGGGCTCGGGGCCTCGCGCCTGAGGGCCGTGGCCGCGGGCAAGGATCCCCGCCGCTGGGCTGCGCAGGCGGAGGCCTTCCTCCGCTACGGCCTCACCTACTCACCCGAGGTCGACGACGTCGCCGCCCTGGCGTTGGTCCACCGCACCGCCGGGGACCTGTGTTGGACGTGGGCGGACTACCTGCGCCGCTGCAGCGCAGAGCCGCTCTTGCGCGACACCCCGCAGCGCGACGCGGCGGAGGCTCGCGCGCTGAGCCACTATCTCCGCGCTGGCCCGGTGACCTCTCCCTCGGACGGGGTTCGACGTTGCTCCGCTGCGCTGCGCGCGCTGAAGCTGGGGCGGAGCCCAGCTACCTCCGGGCTCGACGTGCTGCAGCTGGAGGTCGGCGCCTACCTCGCCCGCGACCCGAACCTCCAGCTCGCCAGCAGCCAGCGGGAGCTAGCGGCAGCGCGCGCCAGGAGAGGGCCCGAGCACGACCCGGCCCTGGTCGATCGCGTGCTCGCGGCCTTGCGCGCCGGCTCGGCGGAGCTCGACCGGGCTTGGGAGGGGACTCCGGCTGGCGCCCGGCCTCGCTTGCTGAGGTTCCTGGCGCGAGCCTGTCCCGAAGAAGAGGCCCAGCTCCAGCTGGCCTACGCGCTGGCGGGTCGTCGGCTCGAGGAAGGCGCGCCGGCTGAGCGGAGCGAGGCCTGCTTGCTGCGCGTCTCCAGCGCAGCCAGCCTCGCCAGCCTCGCTAGCCGTCGTGGGCAGCCCCTCGACGACTACGTCAGCGCTCTCGACGAAGCCGCCCGCACCTACGCGCAGGCCTCGGCGGCGCCCGCTGACGAGCTCCTCCTGCGCGACTTGCTCGGCAGATGGTGGGCCCAGGGCGACTTCGCCCAGCAACCCCGGCTGAGCGAGATGCGCCGACGCAACGCCCTGGGCTGGGTTCGGCTGCAGCCCTGGAGCTCCCAGGCGAACTGGGCGCTCGGGCTCGCCTTACACCTCACCCAAGCCGAGCGGATCGCGGCGGCCTCCTTCCTGCGGACCGCCTGCGAGGACCCGTTGGCTGATCCGCGCGCGCCCGGGACCGTCGAGCTGCGTTGGCGCTGCGGGGTGGCGCACGCGCGAATCGGCGAGAGCAGGGCCGCGGCGGAGTTCTTCCGCGCGGCCGCCGAGCACGCCGAGGCTGCCTTCGCCGACCAGCTCCGGACGATGGCGGTGCAGTCGCTCCTGGACGCAGGAGCGAACGAGGAGGCCCTGGCCTTGGCCCTGGAGAGCTTCGTCCAGAGCAGCGGCGAGCAGCGAACGCGGCTCTGCCGACAGATCGTCGCGATGCGTCTGGAGCGCGGAGAGCTGAAGCGGGCGGAGGTCGCGCTGGGCGAGCTCACGCGGGGCGGCTCGCTCCGCGAGGGGGCGCCCGAGCGGGCCCTCCGCGCTGCGATCGCGCTGGCTCGCGCGCCAGAGGGCGAGGCCGAGCTGGCGGCGCTGCGGGCCGCGCTCCCGGACGACGCCCGCGGTCTCTGGCAGGAGGTCCCTCGCCTGCAGCTCGCCCGCGCGTTGGCCAACGCCGGCGAGCGAGAGGCCGCGCTGCGCCAGCTGCGCCTGATCGCGCTCTGGATCCCGACCAGCGGGGGCCTCCGGCGCGCGCATGCGATCGGCACCCAGCTCCTGGGCGAGCGCAGGCTGGCGCTCGCTCTGATCGTCAACCAGCTGCGCAGCTTGGACGAGCAGGAGCGAATGATCATGAGCGCTCGCCTCGCGCGGGCCTTTCCGAGGGTCTTGAGCGCGCGGGCCGAGCCGCTCGGGCTGGCGCTCACGCGGCTGAGCGTGGCCGCCGAGACCCCCGCTCGAATCACCCAGGCCGAAGCCTGGCTGCGCTATGGGCTCCGCCACGCGCGCGAGGCGCTGCAGGACCTCGACTCCACCGAGGACCCCAAGATCCGCCGCGTGCGCGGGGCGCTCTACCTGCTCTGGGCCCGGCTCCTGCTCCAGGCCGAGGCCAGGCCCAGCCGGCCGGACCTCCCGCGCGCGGGCGCGGCGGTCCGGCTCAGCCTGACCGACTTCACCCGCTCGCCGCCGATCGCGGTGCCGCAGGACGCCCAGTACCGCCTGGACGCCGCCTTCCTCGCGCTCTCCTTGAAGGACGAGGAGCCGCTCCTCCCCAGCTTGCTGGACGAGGTCGACGCGGCCTGCGCCGCTTGGCTCGCGCAGAACCCCGCGCAGGACGAGGTGCGGGCCGAGCTGGAGCGCTTGCGCGCCAAGCGCCGCCCTTAGGAGGCGACTCAAAGCAGAGGACTTAGGTCGAGAGGTGGACCCTGGCCGCGCTCGAGGCGGATCCATGCGGCGGGGAGTTGGAGGAACGCATGCGCCACATTCACCTGACCACGTTCGTCGCGGGAGCCTTTGGAGTCCTGTTCGCGGGCTGCAACGACGGCAGCGGCGGCGGAGGAGGAGCCGCCGCCCCAGTCAGCGCTGGGCCGCCGGCGCCCGCGCCGGCCGCGCCCGCTCCGGCCCCGCCTGACCCCGCGCCGGCGACCCCGGCGCCGACCGACCCGGCGCCGACCCCGACGGATCCGCTCGACGTGCAGCTGCGCGCCGCCCTCAGCGGCGCTGGGATCACCGCGATCGAGGCGCGGGCCAGCGAGAGCGCCGAGCTGATCGCCTTGGGAGAGGCGCTCTTCTTCGACAAGGAGCTCTCGGGGAACCGCAACATCTCCTGCGCGAGCTGCCACCACCCCAACGCGGCCTCGGCGGACGGCCTGCCCCTCTCGCTGGGCGAGGGCGCGAGCGGGACGGCGCCGAATCGGACCGGCACCACCGACCAGGTGATCGCGCGCAACGCGCCCGCCCTGTGGCACGTCGGCGCGGCGGGGGTCCAGAGCATGTTCTGGGACAGCCGCGTGCGCCGTGACGACGCGACCGGGGTGTTGACCACGCCCGAGCCGGCGCTGAACGGCGCGGCCCCGACCCGCGACGACATCGCGAGCCAGCTGACCTCGGCCCTGGCGGCCCAGGCGCTCTTCCCCGTCGGCTCCCACGAGGAGATGCGCGGCGACGCCGGCAGCAACGAGCTGGCGGACGCCGCGACCAACGAGGAGCTGTGGGCGCTGCTGATGGCTCGCCTGGTCGGGACGAGCAACGGGACGGTGGGCGGGATCGACGGCTACCGAACGTTGTTCCAGGCCGCCTTCCCGGGGCTGACCTTCGACGAGCTGAACTTCGGTCACGCGGGGCGCGCGATCGCGGCCTACGAGGCGAGCGCCTTCGCCAAGTTCGACTCGCCCCTGCAGAGCTACCTGCAGGGCGACGACGGCGCGCTGACGGATCCGGCCAAGCGAGGCGGGCTGCTCTTCACCGGCGCCGCCCGCTGCGCCAACTGCCACGACGGGCCGCTCCTGAGCGACTTCGACCACCACGCGCTGGCGGTCCCCCAGCTCGGACCCGGCGCCGGCGGAGAGCCCGACGACCGCGGCCTGGCCCTCGAGACCGGCACGACCGCCGACGACTACCGCTTCCGCACGCCGCCCTTGATCAACGTCGAGCTGACTGGCCCCTACTTCCACTCGGGCGCCTTCCAGACCCTGGGCGACGTGCTGCGCCACTACAACGACCCCGACGGGTCGATCCGCAACTACGACCCCGACGCCGAGCTGCCGGCCTTCTTCCGCCCGCTGGTGGACACGGACGCGGCGCGGATCGCGGCTCGGATCGCCGCGGTCGACCCGATCGTGGGCGGCGGGATCCGGATCAACCAGGGCGATCGCCAGGACCTGCTGGCCTTCCTGCGGGCCCTGACCGACCCCGCGGCGCGGACGCCGGTCCCCGTGCCGGCCACCGTGCCGAGCGGGCTGGCGGTTGCCGACTGACTCATGGCGCGGGCCTCCCTGCCAGGGGAGCCCTGCGCCGCGGCTACCTCGCTGCTGAGCTGGCGCCTGCGATTCGAAAGAGGAGCAGCGGGCGCTGGCTCAGCGCTTTCCGACGCCAGCGAGCCACTCTTCCAGTTCCTGGAGTGGGATCTCGGGCTCGGCCTGGCCAATGACAAGAGATCCCCAGCGCCAGATTCGAGCGGCCTCTTCGATTCGGCGCGCTTCTTGGACTCCGGGCTGCTCAAGGCGGTCGAGGACGTGCTTCCAGAGCACGCGTGACCGCTCCTGGTGTGCACGCGACCAGGCTGTCCAGTCCTTCTCGCCGCACAGATCAAGCAACTGCCCACCGTAGCCACGCCCACAGCGGAACCTCGGCTTCCAGGTCGAGGCCACGTGGATCCAGTCGGGGGTGCGTAGCAGCCGCTCTTCGCGCAGGAATGCCGCCGGACTCAGCGCCTCGACGGAGGCCTCCTCCCAGAGACGGTGTCCCCAGAGGGAGGTGCGACTCGAGTAGCGCACCTCCCCCGTCGGCAGCGAGACTTCTACGCGCTCCTCGACGTCTCGGCACCTCCACGCGCCGAGCAAAGCGACCCCAAGCGCGCCGGCGATCGCGAGAGTGACTGCGATTGCTGCGCGGGTCTTGCGGCTTGCTCGCACCTAGAAGCCCTTGCCCGGGTAGCGGTAGGGTCCGCGGCGGCCGGCCTGGAGCGAGCGGGCCTTGCGGTGGTTCTCGCGCAGGGGCGGCGGGAGCCAGGGCATGCCGAGGTGGTCGAGGACCTCCTCCTCGGTCCGCCCCGCGATCAGGCGCTCGTTGCTCCGCTCGACCAGCCCGTGCTGGCTGAGCTTCCAGCCGCGGCGGTTGGCGCGGATCCGGAGGCTGATGTTGTAGTCCCGCGGTCCGGTGTAGTGCAGCTGGGCCGCGCCCCACACGTCGAGAGCCTCGACCGGCCAGAGCTGAGCGGGGATCCCGTTGGGGAGCACGATCGCGCCCATGGTCTCGCCCATGTGGACCGGCTTGCCGAAGCTGCGGAAGAGGTGGACCACCTGCTCGGCGGAGCCCATGCCCGGAATGAAGATGATGTCGATGTCCTTGACCGAGGGCTTCTGGCGCCGCAGCGAGCCCATGATCTTGACCCGGCTGCAGTAGGGCAGGATCGCGGTCGCGAGCGCCGTCGCCACCAGCGAGACCTCTTGATAGGAGCGCCGCGCCGGGCCGTAGTGGCGGGTCGCGTCGCGGACCTCGGGGTCGAGCAGGTGGCGGCACTCGTGGCGGTAGCGGAAGCCCTTGCAGGGGCAGCGCGCCTTGCCGTTCTCGAGCACCTCGACCTCATAGACGTTGCCGCCGCTGCCGATGACGGTGATCGTCTCGATCACCTTCAGCCGCCGGTTGCGCCGGCGCGCCTTGACGCGCTTGCGCTTCTCCGCGTCCTCCTTCTTCTTGGCGCGGAGCTGATACCAGCTCCGAGGCTTGTCCGGCATGGGGTGATGCTAACGCTGAGCGCGCTCGGAGGCTCGCTCTACGCGGCGAGGCGGGGCGGGAGGTCGCAGCCTACGCTCGGGCACTCCACCAGCTCGGCGGCGCACTCGGTATGCACCACGGTCGAGCAGCCGCCGCAGACGTGGACGTGGCCCCCGAGGTCGTCCAGGCAGTAGGAGCAGCGCTGGGCGGCGCCTGCCCTCAGCACCAGCAGGGGCCGGCCTGGGAGGTGGGGAGCGGCGGCCGGCTGGCGCAGGGCGTCGCGGATCTGATCCCGCAGCCAGGCCTCGTCGCGCTCCGCGTCTCGCTGACTGAGGCGCTTGGGCAGCGAGAGCTCAGGGCCTCCTCCCTCCCAAGCCAGCGTCGCCGCGAAGTGGTCTCGGCCCCATTCGTCGGGGTAGACGCGCACCCCGATGGTGCTGGCGTCGAGCGGGAAGCGGAGGGGGGCCGCGCGAGTCAGCGGGGGGAGGAGCCCTGCGATAGAGACGGGCTCCCCTTGCTCGCAGCGGGCCTCGAGCGTTCGCTGCTGCTGGTCGATCCGCACCAGCCAGGAGCTGTGACGCGTTCGGTAGGCCAAGCCGAGGCAGATCGTGAGCGCCGTCGAGAGGGCCACCACGATCAGGACTTGCCAGACCCGGGACAAGGAGTCGGGCTCCAGGCAGAGAAGGGCGAGGGTCACGCAGACCAGATAGAACACCCACAGGGCATAGCTGTTCGGCTTGGAGGTCCGAGCCCACCACAGCAGTCTGCCGCCTGAGGTCGGGAAGGACCTCAGGTCGGGGGGCGTCGGCGGGTCAGAGGGCAGTCTTTGCACGGGAGCCTCCGGCTTGGGTCCCTGGCGTTCCAGTGACCTCCTTCGTCCCTGGATTGCGCAACCTCCTGGCCAGTCACAAGTCGTGCGATCGCGCGCAGATCTCGCGCGAATGGGTCTCGTGCTCTCCTCGAGCTGCTGACTGCGTTGACGGATCGCCTAGACCGCCACCGGCTCGCCGGGCTGAACCCGCCACAGGCGCGCGTAGACGCCGTCTTCGGCGACGAGCTCCTCGTGGCTGCCTTGCTCGACGATCCGACCCATTTCGAGCACCACGATCCGGTCGGCGTGGCGGATCGTCGACAGGCGGTGCGCGATCACGATCGTGGTCCGGTCGCGCGAGATCCGCGCCAGCGAGCGCTGGATCGCGGCCTCGGTCTCGTTGTCGACGGCGCTGGTCGCCTCGTCGAGGACCAGGATCGGGGCCTGCTTGAGCACGGCCCGCGCGATCGAGATCCGCTGGCGCTGGCCGCCCGAGAGCTTGCTCCCGGCGTCGCCGATCGGCGTCGCGAGGCCCTGGGGCAGGGAATCTACGAACTCCCAGGCCTCGGCCTCGCGGGCGGCCTGCTCGATCTCGGCGTCGCTGGCGTCGGGGCGCCCGTAGGCGATGTTCTCGCGCACGCTGCCGGGGAAGAGGTAGACGTCCTGGCTGACGAGGGCCACGCAGCCGCGCAGGTCCGCCAGGCGCAGCTCGGACACGTGCTGCCCGTCGAGGGTCAGCCGCCCCTGCTGGGGGTCGTGGAAGCGGAGCAGGAGCCGGACGAGGGTCGACTTGCCCGAGCCCGTCGAGCCGACCAGCGCCACGGTCTGCCCCGCCTCGACGCGGAGGTCGAAGTCGGCGAAGAGGGGCTCGCGCTCCGGGTAGGCGAAGCCGATCCCCTCGTAGCTGAGGGCGCCCTGGACCTGGTCGCGGGCGAGGGCCCGCTCGCCGTCCTGGAGCGTGATCGGCTCGTCGATCAGGTCCAGGATCCGCACGGTGGAGGCCATGGCGCGCTGGTAGAGGTCGAAGGTCGAGCCGAGCCGGGTCAGCGGCCAGAGCAGGCGCTGGGTCAGGAACACCAGCACGCTGTAGGCGCCCACGCTCATCACGCCCGCGACCGTCTGGGTCCCGCCGTAGACCAGGGTCGCGGTGAAGCCGATCACGATCACCATTCGGATCAGGGGCGAGAAGGCCGAGCTGAGCCGGATCGCGGCCCGGTTGGCGGTCTGGTAGGCCTCGCTCGCGCCGCGCACGCGCTCGACCTCGCGCGCCTCGGCCGTGAAGCTCTTGATCGTGGCGATCCCGGCCAGGTTGTTCTGGAGGATCCCGTTCAGCTCGGCCACGCGCTCGCGGACCGTCGCGTAGCGGGGCGCGATCCGGGCCTGGAAGGCGAAGGAGCCGAGCAGGATCAGCGGGATCGGCAGGATCGCGAGCCCGAACACGCCCGGCGAGACGGCGAAGAACACCGCGCCGACCGCCACCACGGTCGTGCCGACCTGGAGCAGGTCGTTGGCGCCGCCGTCGAGGAAGCGCTCGAGCTGGTTGACGTCGTCGTTGAGCACGGCGAGCAGCCCGCCGCGGGACTGGTTGGCGAACCAGGCCATGTCGAGGTCGTGAATGTGCGCGTAGGCCTCGAGGCGCAGCTCGTGCTGGACCTGCTGGGCCAGGTTCCGCCACAGGACCTGGAACGCGTACTCGAACACCGACTCCAGGCCCCACACGATCAAGGTCAGGATCGCCAGGATCCACAGCTGGGTCGTGACGTCCTCGTAGCCGAGTCGAGCGAGGAAGGACTGCTCCTTGCGCACGACCACGTCGACCGCGGCCCCGATCAGGCCGGGCGGGGCGAGGTCGAAGAGCTTGTTGAGCACCGAGCAGGCGACGGCGGCCCACACCCGCGAGCGGTGTTGGCGCGTGTGGCGGAGGAGGCGGAGCAGGGGGGCGGTGCTGGGAGGGGCGTCGCTCATGGGGGCGCGACCCTACTGGG
>CALDQK010001311.1 GCA_937911525.1 uncultured bacterium | reverse complement strand
ACTCGGACTCGGTCGTCGGTCCCTCGGACTCGGACTCGGACTCGGTCGTCGGTCCTTCGGACTCGGTCGTCGGTCCCTCGGACTCGGACTCGGTCATCGGTCCTTCGGACTCGGACTCGGACTCGGTCGTCGATCCCTTGGACTCCGACCCCGACCCCGACCCCGAGCTCTCGGCCCTCGTCTCCTCGCTCATTGCGACTTCAACATCTCTAGCTTGGCCTGAGCCGCCCGCTTCTCGCGCTCATTGGGGGAGCTCAGCACCTGCTCGTAGGACTTGCGGGCCTCGTCGCTGCGGCCGAGGTCAGCCAGCACGTCGCCCCGCATCATGAGGAAGTGGGGCGTGACCTTGCGGCTGATACACGCGTCCGCGTCCTCCAGCGCCTTCTCCAGCTCCCGCTTCTTGTGTCGGATATGGCAGCGCTCGTGATAGGCCTCCACGTAGTCGGGATCGACCGAGAGCGCCTTGGTGTAGGCGGCCAGCGCCTGGTCGTAGGCCTTCTTGGTCAGGAAGAACTCTCCGAGCGCGAACTGAAAGGCCGCCTGCTGCGGCTGCTTGGCGATCAGCTGCTCGAGGATCTGTTGGCCGTTCTTGACCCGCGTATGCGTCGCTCCGAGCGACTTCATCAGCTCGGGGGTCGGTCCCTGCACGCGCAGCAGGGTGTAGAGGTCCTGGATCGCGTTGCGAATGTCGCCCAGGCGCAGAAAGCACTGGTGGCGGAGCATTAGCCCTGAGGGGCAGCGCAGGGGGACCTCTTGCAGCTGCATGCGCAGCGCCTGCTTGGCCCGCTCGACGTCGCCGCGTTGGAGCGCGGCGAGGCAAGCGCGCAGCGCCCGGTGTTGGTCGTCGTGCGGCTGACGACCGCCCGTCGCCGTGGGTCCCGGGCCTGGCCCCGGCCCCGGTCCCGGCCCCGGCCCCGGTCCTGGCCCCGGCCCGGGGCCTGGCCCCGGCCCCGGCTGCTCGCGCGGGAGCTTCGCCTGCGCCGCCTGCAGGACCCGACGCGCCTCCGCGTGCCCAGAGTCCTTGGCCAGCGCCTCCTTCGCGTCGGCCAGCGCCTTGGGGTAATCGCCGATCTCGAAGCGCGCCTGCGCGCGCAGCGCGAGGGGCTCCGCCGAGTCGGGGTTGAGCCGGATCGCGTGGCGGGCTTCCTCGACAGCAGAGGTGTAGCGCCCCGCCTGAACCAGGAGCCGCGTCATGCGCAGGCGGAGGCGCGGGTCCTCGGGCGCTGCGCGCACGGCCTGATCCAGGTGCACGACCGCGACCGGAACCTCGCCCCGGAGCAGCGCGCCCTCGCAGCGCAGCTCGGCTGCCGCGCGCTCGCCCTGCTCGCCCTTGGCCTCGAGCTGGCTGGCGACCTCCTCGGCCTCGGACTCCCGCTGCAAGCCGAACAGGCAGAGCCCGCGCTCGAAGAGGGGATCGATCTGCTCGGGGGCCGACAGGACCGCCGCGTCAGCCTGAGCCAGCGCGCCCTCGTGGTCCTTGGTCTCGCGCAGGAGGCGCGCGTAGAGCAGGCGGGCGCCCGTGTCCTCGGGGATCCCCGTCACGACCTCGCTCAGGATCGCGCGCGCCGCAGCCGGGTCGCGCTCGGCCAGGGCGCGCGCCTCGCTCAGGCGCTCGAGCGCCTGCTTGCGGACCTTCTGGCGCTCGGCTTCGCGCGCGGCGGCTTCGGCCTCCTGGCGCTCCTTCTCGCGCTGCTCTGCCAGCGCGTTGGCGCGCTGGAGGCTCTTCCAGCCGTGAATGCCGAGGCCGAGCCCCAGCCCGAGCAGGAGCACGCCCACGCCCGCGATCACCGCGGTCTGGGTGGAGAAGGAGCGCGCCTGGGGGTGGAGCGCGCTCGACATGGGCGGCTCGTGGCGCCGGTGCAGCTTGCGCAGGCGCTTGGCCAGCTCGGCCGCGCTCCCGGGCCGCTTGCTCGGGTCCTTGGCCAGGCACTCCACGATCAGGTCCTCGACCTCGCTCGGGATCGAGCTGTCGAAGGAGCGCGGCTTGGGCGGCGGCTCGCTCAAGACCTGGTTGATCACGTCGTAGGCGCCGTCCCCGGTGAAGGGGGGGCGTCCGGTCAGGCTGCGGAACAGGATCGCGCCCACGGCGTAGACGTCGGTCCGGGCGTCGATCGTCTTGGCGCCGTCGGCCTGCTCGGGCGACATGTAGCCGGGGGTGCCCAGGACCTGCCCCGCGATCGTGCTCGACTGGCGGGTGGTGTCCTTGGCGATCCCGAAGTCGGTGATCCGAGGCGTCCCGCGCTTGTCGATCAGCACGTTGGCGGGCTTGAGGTCGCGGTGAATGATCCCTTGCCCGTGGGCGTGGTCGAGGCCCTCGGCGATCCCGCTCGCGATCTGGAGCGCGCGGGCCAGGTCGACCTTCTCGCGCTTGAGCAGCTGGCTGAGCGAGGGGCCGTCGACGAAGTCCATGGTGAAGAACAGGATCCCGTCCTGCTCGCCCACGTCGTGGATGGTGACGACGTTGGGGTGCACCAGGCGGGCGACGGCCTTGGCCTCGTTGACGAAGCGTCGCCGCAGCTCCTCGGTCGCCAGCGTCCCCTGGAGCAGCATCTTGAGCGCCACGTCGCGCTCGAGGTCGAGCTGGCGAGCGCGCCACACGATCCCCATCGCCCCCCGGCCGAGCTCCTCCTCCAGCCGGTAGCGGTTGAACTGCATGCCGGCCTTGAGCCCGGCCGGCGTGATCGTGGACTGCTGGCCGGGCTGCCCAGCGAAGCCGCTCGAGCGGCCGAAGCTGCTCTGCTGGCCCGCCCAGGGCGTGACGCTCGAGCCGCTGCCGCTGCCGCTGCCGCTGCCGGGGTTGCCGTAGCCGCTGCTGGGGGCCGGGGCCGGCCCGCCGGTGATCGGCGCGCCCACCATGGGGGGGCCGCCCGGGTTGGTCCCGAAGGAGGTGTCGGAGACGTAGCCAGCGAGGTCCGCGGCGTAGCCCTGGCCGGACTGGTTCAGGTTGACGTTGGGCGTCAGGGCCTGCTGCTGGGCCTCCTGGTAGAGCTGGCGCGCCTGATGCTCGGAGATCCCGGCGCGCAGCGTGACCAGGCGGGGCAGCGAACCGCCCGCCTGGGCGTGCTCCTGGCGGCAGCCCTGAACCAGGGCGGGGGCGGCCAGGCCCCGTCGCACCACGAGGTCGAGGAAGAGCTCGTCTACGTTGGCCACGAGGGCACGGTAGCACGCAGGCCCCAAAATCCTCAGCCTCGCTAGCTCTTCTAGAACCTGCTCCCGGGGGGAGCGCGGGCAGGTCCCGGTTGGCTATAGTCGCGCCATGATCTCGAGTGAGGAGCTGGCCTTCGTCCGGTTGGCGATGCGCAAGCGCCTCCTCCGCGCCGACCAGGTCAAGGAGGCCGTCGAGCGCAAGAAGTGGGACACCCCGGATCGCTCCCTGCGGGGAATCCTGGTCGACATGGGGGCCCTCAAGAACGATCAGGTCGTCAAGATCGGCGACGAGCTGCGCAAGGCGCAGCGCAAGGGGCCCAAGCGCGGCGGCTCGCGCGAGCGCTCGACCCAGGTGGGCAAGGACACCCGGGCCCGGGAGTCCGACGACGAGCACGGCGTCCCGAGCCAGCTCGGCAACTACAAGCTGATCAAGCTGCTCGGCGCGGGGGCCATGGGCGCGGTCTACGACGCCCACAACCTCGAGCTCGACCGGTCCGTGGCGCTGAAGCTGCTCATGACCGACGGCGCGGCGCCCAGCCCGCGCTCGGTCCAGCGCTTCAAGCGCGAGGCCCGCCTCGCGGCCCGCCTCGACCACCCCAACGTGGTCCGCGTCTACGAGGCCGGGATCGACCAGGGCTACCACTTCATCGTGATGGACAAGGTGGCCGGCCACTCGCTGGGCGAGCTGATCACCCTGGGCGAGATGACCCCGCGCCGCGCGGTGCACGTGATGCGCAAGGTGTGCGAGGCCATGGCCTACGCCCACGAGCAGGACGTGATCCACCGCGACCTCAAGCCGGCCAACATCCTGGTCGAGGAGGCCTCGGGCGAGCCGCGCGTGACCGACTTCGGCCTCGCGGTCCTCTCGGAGGGCGGCGAGGACGACCGCCTGACCCGCACCGGCGCCGCGGTGGGCACCCCGGCCTACATGGCCCCCGAGCAGGTCCGCGGTCAGCTGGACAAGATCGACGGCCGGACCGATATCTACGCCCTCGGCGCGACCTTCTACGAAATGCTCACGGCGCAGCCTCCCTTCGAGGCGCCGACCTTCCTCGAGCTGGCCAAGAAGATCTGCGACGAGGACCCGATCTCGCCGCGCAAGCGCAGCCGCGACGTGCCCGTCGACGTCGAGACGATCTGCCTCAAGGCGCTCGAGAAGCGCAAGGAGGATCGCTACCAGAACGCCGCCGAGATGGCGGAGGACCTCGCGGCCTTCCTCTCGGACGAGGAGATCGTCGCGCAGCGCCCGAGCCTGCCGACGCGCTTCGGCCGCTGGGCCCGGCGTCGGCCCGCCCTGCTGGCCGGCATGATCGGCTTCCTGGCGGTGGTCCTCGGCGCGACCGGCTTCTACCTCAGCTTGCCCGGCGCGATCCGCGTCCAGAGTGACCCGCCTGGGGCCGAGGTCCTGATCGACGGCGAGGTGCGCGGCACGACCGCCGAGGACGCCCCCCTGCGGATCGAGCTCGAGGCGGGCAGCCACGAGATCCGCTTCCGCAAGGAGGGCTACCTCGAGCTCGTCCCTGGCCTCGACACGATCACGGTTCAGCACAACGTCGACCTGCCGATCCCGCGCGCCAAGCTGGTCCTGCGCAAGGGCCTGGTCCAGGTCGAGGGGAGCGAGGAGGTCGCCGGCGCGCGACTGCGGATCTACACGCCGGGGCGGGCCCAGCTGGTCCGGGAGGCCGGGCTGCCCTTCGAGGGCGCCCTCGACGAGGGGAGCTACGAGGTCGAGCTGAGCGCGCCCGGCTACAACGTCGCCAGCGACAAGATCAACGTCTCGGCCGGCGGCCTGGAGCGCCCCTTCGGCGGCCAGAAGCCCAACGCCGTGCTGGTGGCCGACCCGACCCGGCTCGTGGTCCAGGCCGACCCCGAGAACGTGGCCCTGGAGTGGTCGCGCAGCGAAGGCCGCTTCCCGACCCCGCTCACCCTGCGCGGCTCGGGGCGCCACGTCGTCACCGGCCACAAGCCGGGCTACCTGCCGCGCCGCCGCGAGCTGGTCCTGGCCGAGGGCTCG
>CALDQK010001310.1 GCA_937911525.1 uncultured bacterium | reverse complement strand
GCTTGGCCACGCGCTTGGGCGGCGGCGGCGGGCTGGGCGGCGGCGGCGGCCTGGGCGGCGGCACTATCCACGGGCGCGACCACGGGTGCTCCAACGCCTCCAGGCGCGCGCCGAGCGACTGGCTCAGCCCCGCGGCCACCTCGCCGGGCAAGGGGCGCAGCGCGCTGCGCCCCGCCCGGACCGCGGCGCGCAGCTCGCTCAGCTCGCCCGCGGGGGTCACGACCCCCGCGCCCGCGACGCGCAGCCCTAGAGCCAGCCGATCGCCTCCTTGTTGGCGTAGTAGTAACGCCCGATCGCGTAGTACTGCACGATCTGCGAGTAGAAGCCGAAGAGCGCGGCGCCGCCCTGGACCAGGATCGCGTCCAGGGGCCAGGGCAGCATGGCCCCGAACAAGAAGCCCCCGATCACGGCCCAGGCCATGGCGAGCAGGCTCAGGCCGATCAAGACGAGCGCCAGGGCCAGGTAGTCCTTCCAGGCGACGGCGATCGCGCGGAAGCCCGCCGGATAGAGGAAGGGCGTCGTGGGCGAGTCGAACACGCCCATCAGCACGTTCGCCATGGGCCAATAGACCAGGCCAGCGATCACGAGCACGAACATCAGCACGCCCATGATCAGCATCGCGCCGCCCTGGAAGATCGCCCCCAGGCTGAAGCCGCTCACGGGCTTGATGTCGTAGGGGAGCGACGTCGCCGAGCTGTCCCCGTCGCCGCCCGCCATCAGGTTCTGGACGTCGGCGTAGATCTTCTCGTCGAAGACGCCGGTCGGGTACTCCTTGGCGACCTTGCCCTGAGGGTCGATCACGTAGACGCAGGGCAGCCGGCGCAGCTCCTCGAAGGCCCCCGGGAAGGTGAAGCGCTCGGTCTTGACGACGGTGATCGCCTTGAGCGGGGAAGCGCCGGGGCGACGCACCGCCCCCGCGCCCATGCGCGCCATCTCCATCGCCCGACGGCGAGCCCGGTCGACGTCGCTCTCGTCCTCGTAGCCCTCGTCCGAGTCGACGAGCCAGGGGAACTTGCTCGCGATGATCCGCTCGTCGGGGTCGGCGTAGGCCGCGAGGACCTGGACCTGCGGCAGGGCCTGCCCGACGCGGTCGAGGTCGTAGATCTGATAGCCGTGGTTGATCGTGCCGACCATCACGTTGCCGGTCGGCATGTCGATCATCTCTTGAGTCATGCCCGTGTCGTCGGCGAGGGACTGGCCCAGCATGCCGACGATCGTCCAGCGCCCGCCGCCGAGCTTGACGTCGACGTCCTCCTTGACGTCGGTGAAGGTCACGTCGCTGACGTCCGTGCCCTTGGGGACGTTGGCCACCGTCCCCGCCGACTGGTGCGCCATCTCGCCGATCGAGAGGATCACCGGGCCCTTGGGTTTGGAGCTCGCGCTGCTCGCCACCGCCGCCGTGAACAAGCAGAACCCGAGCACGATCGGCAAGAAGGACGCCAGGCCGACCATGAACACCCGGATCCCGTTGCCGAAGAGCTCGCCGAAGTCGAGGTCGGGCCAGTCGGGCAGCTCCTCGTGGCCGATCATGCCCGCGCGCATCACGCGGATCATGTAGGTCGTCGGGTAGAGGATCAGGACCATGACGCCCATCTTGAAGAAGAAGGGCACGTTGTTGAGGAGCGTGACGAGCAGCGCGCCCATCACGATGAACGCGATCCCGGTCCCGTTGAGCGGCAGGGCGAGGATCTTGCCGATCTCGGTCCGCAGGGGAGGTGCCGGAGCCCGGGGCGCCCCGACCCCCATTCCGGCGGCGACCTGGGCCATGTGCTCGGCCGGCGGCATGAAGGCCGCGTCGTCGACGCCGTCCATCGGGCCCTGCGTCGGCGGCTCGTAGCGCTGACCGGTGCTGGCCACCCCCAGGCGACCGGAGCGGCGCGGCAGGGTGGGCTCGTCGCCGGTGGGCGGCTCGTAGCCGAAGCCGCCCCCTTGCTGGCGCAGCTGCTGGGGCTCCCCTGAGGAAGCGACCGGGGCGCCGACGGGCGTGGAGTCCGGGGGGGCGAGGGTGGCCTGGCCGGGGTCCTCCTCCCAGGTCGAGCCAATCCGCTTGCCGCTGGGTTGGGGCGCAGGCTCGGGGGCGGGCGGGTCCTCCTCCCAGGTCGAGCTGACCCGCTGGCCGCTGGGCGGGCTGCTGGGTTGGCTGCTGGGTGGGGGAGCGGGCGGCTCCTCCTCCCAGGTCGAGCTGACCCGGGTCCCCGCCGGGGGCGTCTTGTCGGGGTCGTTGGCGATCGCAGCCGCGTAGGCCTGCGCCTCCTCGATCTCGGGGTCCCCCGGGGCAATGCTCGAGAGGGCCAGGTCGTCGTGGTCGTCGATTCGCTGGCTGGCTGGGTCCTGATTGCCGATCGCGCTCGCGGGCGGCGGGGCGGCGGGCCGCGGGGGACGCGCCACGGGCCCGCCGGGGCCTGGACCCTGTCTGCCCTGGGGACCCGTCGCGGGCGGGCGCTTGCCGCCGGGCCCCGCGGGGCTCAGCTCGCCGCCGCAGTGCTCGCAGGGGGTGTTGCCGGGGTTCTGACCGGGCAAGAGGTAGGTCCGCGCCCCGCACTTCTTGCAGGTCCGACCGTGTCGCTCGCGCGTGCGCAGGATCCGCTCGAACTGATCCGGCGGCAGGTGACCCGCCTCCGAGATCACGCTCTCGAGGCTGACCCCCTGCTCACGGGCCGTCCGGATCGCCTCTCCGAGCTGCTCGCGCGTGAGCAGCTTCTTCTGCTCCGCGATCAGGCGAAAGGAAATGTCTGCGCTGCGTCCCATCTCCGCTCCCAGGCAGGGGAGATCCTAAGGGAAGCGCCGCCACTAGCGCGCGTTCCTCGATCCTCCCCAGATTGGAGCGGACGGCTCGTCGCCCAGCGACGTTGGGGCTAGTCGCGCCACGCCAGCTCTCGATCAGGACCTGGCGAACTAGCGGTTGGGCAGGTGCGGGAAGATCGCGGGCACGACCTGGCGGAACACGTCGGCGATCCGCTGCCGGCGCTCGGGGTCCTCGAGCACGCCCTGGTTGAGCTCGATCTCGAAGTAGGCCACGTCGTGGGCCTCGCCGTGGACCGAGGCCGAGTAGATCTCGCCGCGGTAGCCCGAGTAGGGCTCGTTCAAGCGCGTGCGCAGGCCGGCCGTCGCCAGCGCGCGCTTCACGCCGGCCGCGAGGTCCTCGTGGGCGTCGAACAGGACCCCCACGTCGAAGTCCCGGTCCTGGTCCTCGTAGTCGGGCGTGAAGCTGTGGAAGGTGAAGAACACCGCCCGCTCGCGCCCGCAGCGCTCGACCAGCGCGCCCAGCTCCCCGTCGATCGCGCGGTGGTAGGGCGCGTGGAAGCGCTCGATCCGCTCGGCCAGCTCGGCCGCCGAGAGGTCGAAGTTGCCCGGCACGGGCTCCCCGCCGCACTCGGTGCGGATCAGGGTGTCGTCCTGCAAGCCGCGGTTGACGTCGATCAAGAGGCGCGAGAGCCGCGCCGAGATCGTGGTGATCCCGAGGTCCGGCGCGAAGCGCAGCAGGGTGTCCTCAGCCCAGCGGTCCCAGCCCCAGTGGCTCTCGAGCAGCTCCTGGCTGACCCCGAGGTCGACCCCCGGAGGCAAAGCGCAGCTCGCGTGCTCGACGCTGATCAGGATCGGGACGCCCGGATCCCCGGGTCGAACCACCACGTTCTCGGAGCTCTTCACGCCGGGGATCATGCCGGATCAGGAAGGCTTGGAGAACCTTGAGTCCTTCGTGGCTCGCTGGAGCTGACCTGTAGCGGCAGCGCCCTCTGGTTCGAGTGTGTGAAGAAGGAAAGCAAGAGAGCAGGAATGGCTGCGAGCAACGCTCCCTTGGGTCCCTTCCTCCGTTCCTTCTTTCCTGCTTTCCTTCTCAATCTCCGGAACGCCAGGGAGCTGTCGCACTCAGCGACAGCTCCCCAAGCGAGCACGCAAGCGCGAGCGCTTCCTTACTCGTGGACCCGCAGGTATTCCTCGAGCGCCCGCGCCGCGTCCGCGCCGACCTGCTCGAAGTGGAGGCCGACCCCGTAGCGGCCGTCAGCCTCGTCGCAGCTGCGGACCGTGGCGGCGATCTCCACGACCTGCTGGTCGAGGGCCAGGGTCAGCTCGACCGCGGTCCCGAGCAGGATCGAGTGGTCCAGCTCGAGCCGCGCTCCGCTCGGCGAGAGGTCGACCGTGCGGCCCGTGCTCAGGCCGCTGCGGAAGCCGACGTCGTCGAACTCGCCCACGTTGGCCAGGGCCAGGGTCGCCAGGCGCGGCTCGCGGCGGCGCTCGCCTTCGCGGGCCTGCTTGCGGCGGCGGTGACGACGCGCCGTCGACTGACGCCCGCCGGGGAGACGGCGCTGGTCGGTCGCGAAGGTCCGCGCGTCGTTCAGCCGGACCAGGCCCCGGCCGACCAGGTCGGCCAGCGAGTCGTCGAGCAGGATCATGCCCCGATCGGCGCCGGTCTGGATGCAGTTGCGCACCTCGTGGAAGCGCCCCTCGCGGATCAGGTTCGCGACGGCCGGGGTCCGCAGCAGCAGCTCGCAGGCCGGGTAGCGCTCGCGGCCCTCGGCCGCGTGCAGGAGGACCTGGCTGGCCACGGCCTGGAGCGAGTGCGCCAGCTTCTCGCGCATCAGCTCCTGCTCGGCGGCGGGGAAGACCTCGATCACGCGGCTCAGGCTCTGGGCCGCGTCGGCCGCGTGCAGGGTCGCGAACACGAGCAAGCCCGTCTCGGCCGCGTTGAGCGCCAGCCGGATCGTCTCGAGGTCGCGCAGCTCGCCGACCGAGAGCACGTCGGGGCGCTCCCGCAGCGCGTCGCGCACGCCCTGAGCGAAGCTCGGCACGTCGCGCCCGATCGCGCGCTGGTGGACCAGCGCGTGCTCGCACTCGAGCTCGTATTCGATCGGGTCCTCGAGCGTGATCAGCGACTTGCGGTAGCTCTGGTTGAGCAGCTGCAGGAGCGACGCCAGGGTCGTGGTCTTGCCCGAGCCCGTGCTGCCGGTCACGAGCACCAGCCCGCTGTGGAAGGTCGTCAGCTGCTCGAGCTGACGCGGGAGGTGCAGGTCGCGCAGGGTCGGCACCCCGCGGGCCAGGGGGCGCAGCGCGACGCCCGGACCGTTGCGCTGCTCGAAGGCGTGCACGCGCCACTGGACTCCGCCTTCGTCGCGGAAGGAGGCGTCCAGCACGCCCCGCTCGTCGAGCTGGGCCAGGGCGTCGGCGTCGAGCAGCTCCTCGAGGGCTGCGTGGACGTCCTCCCGCGTCAGCGGGAGGACCCGCTCGTGGGCGTAGACCAGCTCACCCTGGAGGCGAAGGCGCGGGCGGCGGCCGGCCTGCAGGTGCAGGTCGGAGGCCCCCAGGCGCACGGTGCGACGCATCAGTTCACTGACGGGGCTCACGAGACACCTCCTTTGTCGGTCAGGTCGAGGCTCTGGAGTCGGGCGTAGAGGCGCTCGCGGTCAGCGGCGCGCGCCAGCGCGTCGCCGGCGCTGACCCGCTTGGCCTGAACGAGCTCCAGCAGCGAGTCGTCCATGGCGATCATTCCCTGCTCGCGCGAGGTCTGGATCACGTTGCCGAGCTGGTGCAGGCGCTGCTCGCGGATCATGTTCGCCACGGCGGGCGTGTTGCGGAGCACCTCCACGGCCAGGTGCTGTCCCTCGGGGCCGGGGACGAGCTGCTGGCAGAACACCCAGCGCAGCAGCCGCGCCAGGCTGGTGCAGACCTGCTCGCGCCGCTCGACGCCGCAGCCGCGAATGATCGAGAGCAGGGCCTGCTCGGAGCCGCTGGCCGGCAGGGTCCCGAGCACGAGGTGCCCGGTCTCGGCCGCGCGGAGGGCGATCGCGAGGCGCGCCGGAACGTCGAGGTCGCCGGCCACGATCACGTCGGGGTCGAGGCGCAGGGCGTCGAAGAGCGAGCGCTCCCAGTCCTCCGGCTCCTGGCCGATCTCGATCTGCGTCACGAGGCTGTGCCTGCTCGTGTGGACGAACTCGGTCGTCTCCTCGAGGCAGACCACGTGCTTGCGCCGCTTGGCGTTGAGCAGCTCGACCAGGGCGGCGAGCGTCGTCGTCTTGCCGCTCGCGGTCGGGCCCGTGACCAGCACCAGGCCGTGGTGCAAGCGCGGCACGAGCTGGACCTGGGTCGGCAGGCCGAGCTCCTCGATCGAGGGCAGCACGCTGGGGATCCGACACAGGACGCAGGCTGGCCCGCGCCGCTGCTGGAACAGGTTGACCCGGTAGCGGCCGAGGTCCTGCTCCTCGTGGATCCGGTTCAGGCTGCGCTCGGCCTGCAGGCGCTCGCGCAGGCTCTCGTCGAGCAGCTCACCGCAGAGGGCCTCGCCCTCCTCGGCGTCGACCGGCTCGGGCCGGAGCGTCTTGAGCACGCCGTGGATCCGCGCGGTCGGACGGGCCCCCACGCCGAGGTGCAGCTCGTCGCCGCCGAGCTCCTCCAGCAGCTCGAGGAAGGTCCGCAGGCTCGCTCCCGGCGCGATCCGCTGCGCCTGCTGCGTGCGCTGCTCGCGCTCCGGTCCGCCGTGGCGATCGACCTCCTTGCGCTGCGCCGAGAGCAAGCGCCGGAGCGTGTCGGCGCTCAGGTAGCCCTCGGCCACCAGGATCTCTCCCAGGTAGCGCGGCGGCGCGGTGGTCTCCTGCAGCTCGAGGCAACGCTCGAGTTGGGCGTCGTCGATCAACTCGTAGTTGAGCGCGAGGCTCCCCAGCAACGATTCGTCCATCTCGACCCTCCCTTCAGATCAGTTCGTCGGCCTTGCTGACTCGCAGCGCCTCCTCCAGCGAGGTCGCTCCCGAGTTGACCTTGGCCATGGCGTCCTCGAAGAGGGTGCGCATGCCCTGTTTGCGAGCCGCGAGCTTGAGCACCTCCCCCGAGCCGCGGTCGCAGATGTGCTGTCGGATCCGCGAGCTGACGACGAGCAGCTCGTGCACGCCCGTCCGCCCGCGGTAGCCCGAGTGGTGGCAGCGCTCGCAGCCCAGCGGGACGGGCACCACGCTGGGCGGGCTCCCGTCGCGCGCGCGGCGCAGGAGCGCCAGGGCGTGGGCGTCGGGCTCGCGGGTCGCGCCGCAGGTGCAGATCCGCCGGACCAGGCGCTGGGCGCAGACCGCGATCAGGGTGCTCCCGATCACGAAGGGCTCGATCCCCAGCCGCTCCAGGCGGGACACGCTCGTGGCGGCGTCGTTGGTGTGGAGGGTCGAGAGGAGCAGGTGGCCGGTCATGCTCGCCTCGGCCGAGATTCGCGCCGTCTCGGGGTCGCGGATCTCGCCGACCAGGATCACGTCGGGGTCGTGGCGGAGGAAGCAGCGCAGGGCCGCGGCGAAGGTCAGCCCAATGTCATGGCGGACCTGGAGCTGGTTGATCCCCTCCAGCGTGTATTCGATCGGGTCCTCGGCGGTCACGATCTTCCACTGGGGGTCGTTGATCTCGTTGAGCGCCGAGTAGAGCGTGGTCGACTTGCCCGATCCGGTCGGCCCGCAGTGGAGGATCATCCCGAAGGGGCTGCGGATCACCTCCCGGTAGAGGGCCAGGTTGTGCTGGCTGAACCCGAGCGAGTCGAGGGGGAGCGCGGTCGTGGTCTTGTCGAGCAGGCGCATGACCACGCACTCGCCGTAGAGCATCGGCATGACCGACACGCGCAGGTCGATGTCGAGGTCCGGCTCGAAGCGCGCGAAGTGCAGGCGCCCGTCCTGGGGGAGGCGGTGCTCGGCGATGTCGAGGTCGCTCATGACCTTGAGCCGCGCCACGAGCGGGCGCGCCACGTGCGGCGGCAGGATCAGCCGGTCGCGGCAGACCCCGTCCACGCGGAAGCGCACGACCACCTTGGTCTCGCGGGCCTCGACGTGAATGTCACTCGCGCCCTGGGCGTGGGCCTCGCGGATCAGCTGACTCGCCAGGCGGACCACCGGCGGCGAGTGCTCGGTGACGTCGCCGATCTGAGGCCGCTGGGAGTCCGCGGCGCCCTGGGTCTGGCGCAGGGTCTCGGCGAGGCCGGCCAGCTCGTCGGGCGCCACGTCGGGCTCGCTCGCGCGCTGCTCGAGCTGCTCGAGGCACAGCTCGAGGCGCTCGCGGATCCGCCGCTCGGGAGCCAGGCAGCGCTCGGTGATCCGGTAGCCGCTGATCGACTCGAAGTCGTCGAGGGAGCGCCAGTCGAGGGGGTTGGAGACGGCGGCCCGGATCCGCTGCTCGCCCAGGTCCGCCAGGGGGTAGACCCGGTAGCGGAGCAAGGTCGTCCCGCCGATCGCCTGCAGCAGCTCGGGGTCGGCGTCCGCCTCGAGGTCGACCCGCGGGCAGCCGGTCAGGGCCGCGATATGGCGCAGGCGCTCCTCCTCGCTCAGCTCGCCCTCGAAGCCGTGGTAGCGCCGGTAGAGGCTGCGGAGCGGGTCGCCGACCCGGACCATGAAGGAGAGGTCCTCGGCGGCGACCGGACTCCTCGCCAGGCCGAGGGCCGCGATCAAGCCCGTGCGCCCCGGACCGAGCAGGAGCGGGACGGCCGCGACGCTCCGCACCGGCTCCCCGAGGGCGGTCTGGAGCACGGTCGGCTGCGGCAGGTCGTCGCTGACGACCTCGATCCAGTAGGGCTCGCGCAGCCAGGCCTGCGAGCCGAGGAAGCCCAGGCGCGAGACCGGGAAGCGCTCGCGCGGCAGGAGCGCGGTCACCTCCGGCGAGCCGGCCGCTCCCACCAAGCGGGCTTCCCCCCCCTCGAGCTCGGCGAAGACCACGAGCTCGACGCCGAGCACGCTCCGCAGGCGGGAGAAGGTCTGCTCGAGCAGGCCGGTCAGGTCGGGCTTGTCCTGCGCGACCAGCGCGCGCAGCAGCGCCGCGAGCACCTGCCGCCGCTCCTCGCGCACGTTGCGCAGGCGGGCGGACTCGTTCGCCAGCGGGGTGGTCTCGACCGGCTCGCTCAGGCGGTTCTCCCTTCACCCTCGACGGGGCTGGGCGTGTCGCGCGAGGCGGGGGCCGCGCGCCCGTAGGCCCACTCGCGCAGCGCGCGGATCTGCTCGTGCATGGTCCGCGAGAGGGGCACCGAGCCCTGCACGCTGTGGATCAGGTCTTCGCCCATGACGTCGCGCCCGTGGGCGCGCGCGTGGACCAGCGCCGCGATCACGACCTGCTCCAGCTCGGCGCCGCTCCAGCCGCGCGTGTCGTAGACCAGGTAGTCGAGGGTCGCGGGGGCGACCTCGACCCCGTGGCGGGCGAGGTGGATCTGGAGGATCGCGCGCCGCTCGTCCTCGCTGGGGAGGTCGAGGAAGAACACCTGGTCGAAGCGCCCCTTGCGGAGGACCTCGGCCGGCAGCAGCTCGATCCGGTTGGCGGTCGCGGCCACGAACACCAGCGGCGGCTTCTCCTGCAGCCAGGTCAGGAAGGCCGAGAACAGGTGCTGCGGCGCCTCGATCCCGGCGGTGGTCGAGCCGAGCCCGTTCTCGAGCTCGTCGATCCAGAGCACGAGGGGGGCGGCGGCCTCGAGGGTCGCGAGCGCGCGGTGGAAGGCAGCCTCCGGGCTGCCGTGCAGGCCCGAGAACACGAGGTTCATGTCGAGGCGGTAGAGGGGGAGCTCCCACAGCGAGGCGCAGGCCTTGGCGGCCAGGCTCTTGCCGCAGCCGCTGACGCCCATGAGCAGGATTCCGCGCGGGACCGGCAGGCCCGCGGCCACGATCTCGTGGCTGAAGAGCTCGCGCCGCTCGCGGACCCACTCCTTGAGGCCCTCGAGCCCGCCGATGTCCTCCAGGCTCGGCAGGGGCGCGATCAGCTCCAGGACGCCGACCTCGCGGACGGCCTCCTTGCGGGCGACGAGGAGCGCGTCGTGCAGGCTGGCGAGGTCACCCTTGGTCGCGAGCACGCGCTCGCAGATCCGCCGGACGCGATAGAGGGGCAGGCCCGCAGCGAGGCTCGTGAGCTGGTTCAGCCGCTCGCGAGAGGGGGCCCCCAGCTCGAGCAGGTAGCCGCAGAGGACCTCGCCGACCTCGGCGCGGGAGGGCGGCGCCTGGACGAGGTGCCCGACCTCGGGCTCGAGGGCCGCGGGAGCGGTGTCCTCGCGTCCAGCGAGCAGGAGCACTCGGCCCCCGCCGGCGTGGGCGTGCTCACGCAGGGCGCGCAGGACCTCGGGCCGCTGCAGCTCGTGGTCGACCCCGCGCAGGAGGACGACCTCCTCGCGCGGGTCGTCCCGCAGCGCCCGCAGGGCCACCAGCAGATCTTCGCTGCCGCTGACCTCGCTCAGGCCCTCCAGGCAGGTCCAGGCCCGCCAGGGCAGGCCGGCCCGCTTGGCGCAGCGCTGGAGCTGCTCGAGCGCCCGGGGCTCCTCGTCCACGGTCCAGTAGGTCAGCGGCTCGCGGGCCGTGAGGAGGACGCTCAGTCCCGTATCGCCGCCACAAGTCCCACCCTTGGGACTACCTGCCGGATCTGGACTCGGCTTTGTGACGTGTTCGCAGGGTTTCCGATCGATTTGGTGGCCCATCGCCCAGCTTAGTGCAAGCGTTGGTCCAGCCCTCCGAACATGTGCGGTCTAGCGTCCGCGAAAGCTCCCTCGCGGCTCCTCCTGCTGCCCCTCGCGCGCCGCCTCCCGCTCCACCCGCTTCTCCTTCACTAAGTCCTTCCACTACAGAGCCCCGGCAGCTCGCGGGACGGGCGAAAGCCCGGACGACGTTGCGAAGCCAAGCCCTGGGCGCGCGTCTAGAATGCTCGCTCTCACTCCACCCCGGAGCCATCGCCATGAAGCACGCGCTCTCCCTCGCGCTCTCGCTCGCCCTCCTCGGCCCGCTCTTCGTCCAGGACGCCGTCGCCCAGGACGAAGCCCCCCCGCCCCAGGTCGAGCTGCCCGCGGAGCCAGCGGCGGCCTGGACGAAGATCAAGGACACCCACGCGCGGGTGCGCGATCGCAAGCTCGAGCGCCCCGCCCGCCAGCAGGCCTACGCCGAGCTCGGCGCCCTGTGCGCCAAGTATCTCGAGGCCTTCCCGGGCAAGGCCCCCGAGAAGGAGCTCGAGGCGGTCCTGCGCCTCTACCGCTTCGCGTCCCGCTCCCAGAAGGGGGCCTTCGAGAAGGCCCGAGCGGCGCTGGCGGCCCACGAGAAGGTCAGCCAGGGCTTCAAGGACGGGATCGCGGCCTGGGAGGCCTTCGCGCCGGTCAAGGCGCTGATCGACAAGATCTTCCGGCTCCGGCGCGGCCGGAAGCCCAAGGAGGAGGTCGACGCCGTGCGCGACGAGGTCTATGCGGCCGTCCAGCCCTGGCTCGACCAGTGGGCGACCAAGGCCTTCACGGCGGAGGCTTACCAGGCCCTGCGCGAGTATCGCTTCCAGGCCGAGCGCAAGGGCGAGGGCGCCGAGCTCGAGAAGCGCATGAAGGCGCTCCAGGGCCAGCTCGAGCAGCTGAGCGAGGGGGTCCGCCCCCTGGTGATCGAGTTCTTCGTGCGCGTCGGCCAGCCCGCTCCGGCCTGGAGCGGCGTCGAGCTGCACGAGGGCGCGACCCTCAGCCAGGAGAGCTTCAAGGGCAAGTTCGTGCTGATCGACTTCTGGGCCTCCTGGTGCGTCCCCTGCCTGAACCTGATGAAGAAGCGGCTGATTCCGCTGGCCGAGAAGCTGAAGGCCAAGGACCAGTTCGCCATCGTCAGCCTGGGGGTGCCCTGGCAGGACGACACGATCGAGAAGCAGCGCGCGATGGCCAAGAAGGTCGGAGCGCCCTGGCAGAAGGTGTTCGACGCCGAAGGCGCCGCCGCCAAGGCCTACGGCGTGAGCGCGATCCCCTACCTCGTCCTGGTGGGTGAGGACGGCAAGATCCTGGCCAAGGGGAGCGGCTTCAAGGCGATCGGAGCCATCGAGAAGATCCTCGAGGAGAAGCTGGCGGGCGCCTCAGGCGAGTAGACGGCCGCTCTTCGTCCGACCCTGTCCCTATCCTGCTGAATTCGGAAGGCTGCGCGGTGCGCGCGCTAGCGGACGCTCGTACGTGGGCGCCTGCGGAGGGGACGATGGCGAAGAAGAAGACCTCGACGCGCAAGAAGAAGACCGCCAAGAAGGCTCCTTCTCGCAAGAAGACCACGGCCAAGAAGAAGACCGCCGCCAAGAAGAAGACGGCCAAGAAGAAGACGGCCAAGAAGAAGACGGCCAAGAAGA
>CALDQK010001309.1 GCA_937911525.1 uncultured bacterium | reverse complement strand
TTGATCTCGCCCGCGCCGCTGACGAGCACGTTGGCGGGCTTGAGGTCGCGGTGGACCAGGCCCGCGTCGTGAGCGGCCTGCACGCCCTCCGCCGCGCGGATCACCAGGCCGACCCGCTCGGCGAGCGGGAGCCCGGCCCCCGCCTCGTCCAGGGTCCGGGCCTCGCTGACCAGCTCCATCGTCAGCCAGGCCAGGCCGCCCTCCAACCCGTGGTCCAGGATCCGCGCCACGGCCGGGTGTTGGAGCTCGCGCCCGACCTCGGCCTCGCGCTGGAAGCGCGCCCGCGCCTGGCCCTGGCTCGCGTCGCGCATCAGCAGCTTGAACGCGACCCGCTCGCCCTTGGGCGAGCGGGCGCGGTAGACCGCGCCCATGCCGCCGCGGGCCAGCTCGACCTCCAGGGTGTAGCCCGCCACGACCTGGCCCGCGCCGGGCAAACGCCGGGGCAAGAGGGGCGGCGAGGTCGGGGCGCGCGGGTCGACCGGCGACGCCGGAGGCCGCTCGTCGGCCTGGGTCGCCCCCTGCGCGATCGCGGCCGAGGCCCGCGCGTCGTCGGCCGGCGTGATCGCCCCCTCGGCCAGGAGGAGCTCGCGCAGGGTCCGCCCCTCGCGCGCGGCCCGCTCTGCGCGCTCGCGCAGCGTCGGGCCGTCGAGGAGCCCCAGGGTCATGAGCGCCCGCCCGTAGGACACGTCCTGCGGATTCACCCCACCACGTTAGCCCGCCGAGGGAGGGGGTGCCCCAGCGTCCGGGAAGGACCGGGACCGAGCGAGGGAGGCGGTCAAGGAACACCTGGCCCGAAGACTCGGCGCGCCGACCGAGCGGGAGGACCTAAGCGTCGTCGTGACGAAAGACGGTTAGGATCCTCGCCTCGGAGGCGACTCCCATGAGACCCGCGCTGCCACTGGCCTTCCTCCTCCTGCTCGCGCCCCTCGCGGCGGCTCAGCCCGCCCAGGCTCCGCTCGAGGCGGTCCGCTTCGAGAGCGAGGACGGCTGGACGCTCCACGCGGACTACGCTCCCGCCAAGGACGCAGCCGCGCCGGTCGTGATCCTGCTGCACCAATACCGCGCCCAGCGCGGCAGCTGGCGCAAGCTGGTCCTGGGCCTCCAGGCGGCCGGGCTGCACGCCCTCGCGATCGACCAGCGCGCCCACGGCGAGTCGACCCGCAAGGGCAGCGAGCAGGTCCAGGTCGCCCAGGTCCCGCGCGGCGAGTTCGCCCAGCTCGTCCGCCAGGGCCCGCGCGACGTCGCCGCGGGCCTGGCCTTCCTGCGCAAGCGCGGGCTGGCCGCCAAGCGCGTCCTGCTCTGCGGCGCCTCCTACGGCTGCTCGGTCTCCCTGCTCAGCAGCGGGCTGCCCGAGGTCGCCGGCCTGGCGCTGCTCTCGCCCGGCAAGGCCTACTTCGGCGTCGACGTGGCCGGCGCCGCGGCCAAGTTCAAGAAGCCGGTCCTGATCGCCGTGGCCAAGGGCGACGGCTGCTTCCGCGACCTGCCCGCGCTGGAGCAGGCCGCCAAGCCCGCCGTGCTGGTGCTCGAGGGGCGCCAGCACGGGACTCGCCTGCTCGGCGGCGCGCAGCAGGTCGTGCGCTGGACGGGTAAGCGGGTCGAGGTCGACTCGGCTCAGCCCCTCGACCTGACCCCGACCCTGGTCCGCTGGGCCCAGGCCGTCCTGAAGGGAGGCGCCAAGTGAAGCGCTCGCTGTGGTTGATCCCCGCCCTGCTGACCCTGGCGCCGCCGGCCCTGGCCAAGGAGCCGCCGCCCGTCGAGGACACGATCAAGGCCCTCGACCAGGAGCTCGAGTCGATCTGGCGCGACGCCAAGGTCAAGCCCGCCGAGGAGGCCGAGGACGAGGCCTTCTTCCGCCGGCTCAGCCTGGACGTGACGGGCCGCGTCCCCCACGAGGACGTGGCGCGGGCGCTGGCCAAGCGCCGCTCGCGCAAGGGGCTGCACCAGGAGCTGATCGACGCGGTCCTGCACAGCGAGGGCTACGCGCGCTTCATGGCGGTCCGCTGGGCGAACCTCCTGGTCGGCCGGACCCGCGTGGCCCAGGCCGGCGAGCGCCCGCCGCTCCTGCGCTGGCTGGAGCAGCGGATCATGGGCAACGTGCGCTGGGACCTCGTGGCCCAGGAGCTGATCTCGGCCAAGGGCAAGGTCGAGGAGAACGGGGCGACCCAGTATCTGCTCGCCTACCGGAACAAGCCCGAGGAGATGGCCGGCAACGTGATGCGGGTCTTCCAGGCCCAGCAGGTCCAGTGCGCGCAGTGCCACGACCACCCCTACAAGGACAACTGGAAGCAGAAGGACTTCTGGGGGGTCGCGGCCTTCTTCGCGCGCGCCCGCCCGCGGCGGGTCGAGGAGAAGGACCAGCTGGTCGAGGCCATGAAGGGCGAGGTGCGGATCCCGGGCACCCCCGGCAAGCCGGGGCCGCAGGTCGAGCCGCGCTTCATTACGGGCGAGTCGATCGACCCGGGCGAGGGCGACTATCGGCGGGAGGAGCTGGCGCGGATCCTGACCAGCAAGAACAACCCCTACTTCGTGCGGGCCACGGTCAACCGGGTGTGGTCCTTCTTCATGGGCCGCGGCTTCACCGACGTCAACGACCTGGCCGCCCCCGAGCACGAGGAGCTGCTGAAGATCCTCGAGGCCGACTTCCGCGCCAGCGGCTACGACCTGCGCCGCCTGGTGCGCGTGATCGTGTCCTCCAAGGCCTACCGGCTCGAGTCGGGCGGCAAGGAGAAGACCAAGGACGCCCAGCTCGAGGTGTGGGCCCGGGCCCCGCTGCGCCCGCTCAACCTGGAGCAGATGTGGTGGTCGACCCTCGAGGCCACGGGCCTCTCCGACCGCTTCGCCGAGGTCGCCGACGAGGAGAAGCGGCGCAACGCGAAGCGCAACCTCAAGCGGCGCTTCTTCTCGGTGTTCTTGAACCACGAGGACGCGGCCCTGAGTGAATACAACACCACCCAGGCGCTGATGCTCCTCAACGGGCCCACGACCAACGACGCGCTCTGGCTCAAGCCCGACAACCCGGTGTTCAAGCAGCTGCTGGACCTCAAGGCCGTCGAGGCCCAGGTCGAGTCGCTCTTCCTGCGGGTGCTCGGGCGCCCGCCGGCCAAGGCCGAAGCCCGCGCCCTGCGGCGCTTCTCCAAGGGCGCCGACCGGGTCCAGTTCCTGCAGGATCTGTGGTGGGCGCTGCTCAACTCGAGCGAGTTCCTCTACAACCACTAGGGCTGGCAGGGGGCGCGCTCACTCCTTCTTGGCTAGCTCCTCGTTGACGTCCTGGATCAGCTCCTTGACCAGCCCGATCCGGTGGTCCTGTGGGTAGTTCTTGGCGAACCACACGAGCTCGTCGCGAACCTTGATCGAGGGTCCCTCCAGGGAGACCCAGCACAGGGCGCGCCCCAGCCGAGCGTGGTGGTGGTTCGGCGAGAGCTCCAGCGCGCGCTGGTAGCTGACCAGGGCTTCCTTGAAGCGGTTGTTGAGGCGCGCGCAGTCCCCGCACTGCGACCACGCCTCGAAGTTCCCCGCGTTCAGCTCGAGCGCCTTCTTGTAGTAGCGCTCGGCGTCCTCCCAGCGCTCTCCCAGCGCTGCGGTCAGGCCGCGCTGCGTCCAGGCCTGGTCGTGTCCCGGCGCCGCGGCGACCACTAGCGCCAGGTGCTTCTCGGCGGCCGCTAGATCTCGGGCGTCGATGGCGATCCTCGCGGACCAGAAGTTCGCCTCGATGTGGGTGGGCTGGGCCTCGAGCACGACTGAGAGCTCGCGCTTGGAGGCGTCGATGTTCCCCGCCACCAGCTCCGCGCACGCCACGCAGAAGCGCGCGTCGACCATGCGAGGCGCCTGCTCTAGCGCCGCCACCGCGTGCCTGCGCGCCTCAGCTGGTTGATTGCGGGCGAGCGCGATTCGACTCAGGACCAGCAGCGCGCTGGGGTTGTTCGCCTGGGCCTCGAGCGACTCGCGCGCAGCCTTCGCGGCCTCGTCCGGCTTGCCCGAGGTCAAGAGCAACTTCCCCAACAAGGCGCGCACCCCCGCTCGGTCCGGGTGGGTCGGCAGGACCTCTCGCAGCAGCTCGACGCCTTCCGCCGGACGCCCGAGGTAGAAGAGCGCGTCCGCCTTCGTCGCGACCAGGAGCGCGCGGGTGTCAGGGCGGGTCGCGACCCGCAGCCCGCTCTCGCAGTCCTTGACCGCTGCTCCCGGGTCTCCCGTCGCGAGCTGCACCGTGGCGCGGAGGAGGATCAGATCTGCGCGGTGCGGCCAGCGCTCGATTCCCTCTTCGACCAGCGCCTTAGCCTCGCCAGCCCTGCCGGACATCAGCCGCAGCCGGCCGAGGGGCTCGTAGAGGATCGGGTTGTTCGGGTCGAAGCGGTGCGCCTTCTCGTAGAGCAGCATCGCCTCGTCCAGCCGCTCCTGACGGCAGAGGATGTCCCCGTAGGCTGCCGCGAGGTCGGCATGGAAGGACTCCGCGAGCGCGACCCGCAGGACCTCACCGGCCTTGTCATAGTCACCCGCGTCCTCATGCACCCCGCAGATCACGCGGATCACCTCGCTCCGCTCGACGGTGTTACGGGTCGCGGCCCGTGCCTGCTGCAGGTAGTCGAGCGCCTCGCTCCCTCGCTTGAGCAGGATCAGCACCAGGGCGATCTCGCGCAGCGCGCGATAGGTGGTCAGCTCGAGCCCTTGAGCCTCCGCGACGAGGGCGGCCGCGACGCCCTTCTGGCCAAGCATGGCGCGATACTTGGCCAAGGAGAGCAAGACTTCGGCGTGCTGCGGGTCGATCGCCCGCGCCCGCTCCAGGACCTTCACCGCCTGCGCAAACTTCTGGTTCCGTCCGAGGATCGCGGCCATCTCGAGCAAGGCGGGCACGTTCTCGAGCTGCTCGCCGTCCGCCTCGCGCCCAGCGCTCTCGAGGATCTGCGCAATGCTCTTGCGCAGCATCCCGCCCTCGAAGTGGTTGAGCTGCTCGTAGATCGCGGTCAGCGCCTCGGGCAAGGGGATCTGCGCCAGGGCGCGGAAGCTGTAGAGCACCTCGCCCGCGTCGACTTCGCAGGCGAGGCAGCGACGGATGGCGTCGATCACCTGACGCTGTCGGGCGCGGGTCGTCGGGATCCTGGCCAGGACCCGCTGCGCCAGCAGCGCCGCCTCGTCGGCGCCCGCGAAAGCCTCCCTGCGCGCTTGGATCAAGACCGACTCGTAGCTCCTGACCCCGTAGACGCGAATCCCCTCGGCGAGGGAGAGGGCCTGAGCACCGGACTTCGCCCGCTGCAGGTCCTCCCAGTGAGCCGCGAACTGCTCTCGCTTCGTCGGTCGGACGCCAGCCTCCAGCTGGGCCGCGTAGGCCGCCAGCAAGGGAGCCGAGTCCTTCTCTTCGCCCAGGTCCTTCATGGTGTGAGCGAGACCCCGCCGGAGCAACTCGAGCTCGATCTCGCGACCACGTCGGGCGAACTCGTCGACCTCCTCCAGGAGCAGGTCGATCGTGTCCTCGTCTCCGCTCTGCAACAGCGACAAGAGCGCGTCCTGGATCTGATTCCTGCTGGCGAGCTTCCCCTCGCGCACGGCGGCGAGGGTCTCACGCGTCCGCTCCAGGCGGGCCTCTCGCTCTCGGCTGGCGCGTGCCCGCAGCTCTTCGAACTCGGCGCGGGCCTTGCCCAAGGTCTCCGAGTCGGGTCTCTGTGCGGCCGCGCGCGTGAAGGACTGCGCGGCGACCTTCCACTGACGCAGCGCCGTGGCCACGCGCCCCAGGTGGAGCGCCGCCTCGAACTGCGCGGCCTGAGCCTCGGGGGCGGGGTCGGCCGAGCTCCAGCGGCTGGTCACGATCAGGGCGTCCAGGGCCAGGGCGAAGGCGTCCGGCCCCTCGGCCCCCTCGCGCGCCTTGGCGAAGCTGGCCTCGGCCGCCGCGCCGAGCTTCGCCAGCTCGGCCGCCTTGGCCGCGGCCGCGCTCTGGCGCTGCCACACCACGGCCCCGACCCCGCCCCCCAGGAGCAGGAAGGAGCAGAGCGCGAGCACGCTCGCGATCGCCTTGTTGCGGCGGACCCACTTGCGCCCGCGCTCGAGGACCGAGGGCGAGCGAGCCTCGATCGGCTGGTCGGCGAGGAAGCGCGCCAGGTCCTCGGCCAGCGCCTGCGCGGTCGGGTAGCGGGCGTCGGGCTCCTTCTCGAGGCACTTGAGGCAGATCACCTCCAGGTCGCGCTCGACCTCCGGCCGGTGCTTGCGCGGCGGGACCGGGTCGTGGCTGAGGACCTTGGTGATCGTGTTGAGGACCGTGGCGCCCTTGAAGGGGGGCTCGCCGGTCAGCATCGCGTAGAGCGTCGCGCCCAGGGAGTAGACGTCGGCGCGGCGGTCCACCAGCTCGTTCTGGCCCTCGGCCTGCTCGGGGGGCATGTAGCTGGGCGTGCCCATGACCGCGCCGGCCTGGGTCAGCCCGCTCTGGCCCTCTTGCTGGACGTCCTTGGCCAGGCCGAAGTCGGTCAGGATCGGCTCGCCCTCGTGCAGGAGCACGTTGGCGGGCTTGATGTCGCGGTGGAGCACGGCCCGGGCGTGGGCGTAGGAGAGCGCCTCGGCCAGCTTGCGGGTCAGGTCGGCGGCCTCGCGCCCGGGGAGCGGACCCTCGCGGCCGAGGCGCGAGTTGAGGTCCTCGCCCTCGATGAAGTCCATCGCGAAGTAGGGGTTGCCGCCCTCTTGCCCCACGTCGTGGATCCCCACGATGTGCGGGTGGCGCAGGCGAGCCGCGATCCGGGCCTCGACCAGGAAGCGCTCGACCTCGGCCGCCGTAGCCTGCCCGCCCGCCAGGAGCTGCTTGAGCGCCACCTTGCGGTCGAGGCCCTCACGCTCGGCCTCGTAGACCACGCCCATGCCGCCGCGGGCCAGCTCCCGGATCAGCTTGTAGGGGCCGAGGAAGCCCTCGCGCCGCGGGCCCGAGTCGCGCGACTGGCCGAGGGCCGCCAGCGCGCCCACGGTCTCGCCTGTCGGGCCTGAGGAGCCCGGCGGCCCCGCGCGCGAGGCGGCGGCGTGCGTCGGGCTGGGCGGGGCGCCCTGGATCGTGCGCGAGTCGTCGGCGATCCCGCTGGGCGGCGCCGCCCCCAGCACCCCCGAGCGGCTGAAGCCCGCGCTCGGCGGCGGGGCCGAGGTCAGGGCGGAGTCTGCCGGCGAAGGCGGGCGCGCGATCATGGCCGGCGTCACGGCCGTGACCAGGGTCTGCTCGGCGTCCGCGTCGCTCATGGGCGCGGTGCCCGGGCCCTGGAGCGCCTCCTGGTAGACCCGCCCCAGGTCGGCCGCCTGCTGCGGCGTGAGGAAGCGCTGGTGCAGGAGCTGGAGCACGCCGGGCGCGCCGGGCTGCTGCGCGAAGGCCTGCGCCTGCTGGATCTGGGCGGGGGTCAGGTAGCCGCGCTGGAGCGCCGCCTGGAGCGTGAGCGCGACCGGGTCCTGCCCGCCCATGGTCT
>CALDQK010001308.1 GCA_937911525.1 uncultured bacterium | reverse complement strand
AACCCATCTCCAGGCGCGGAAGCTCACACCTCCCGCAGCACCAGCCCCTGGTGCTAGCGCTGCTGCTCTGGCCGCAAAGCCGCGCGCAGACCCCCGCACTGCGAGCGACAGCGAGCACCCAAGGCGCCTTCGCCCACACTTCAGAGCAAGAGCGTAAGGGGCTGGTGCGCAACCCATCTCCAGGCGCGGAAGCTCACACCTCCCGCAGCACCAGCCCCTGGTGCTTTTGCGGGCCCCCAGATGGGGGTCTGGGGGGCGCAGCCCCCCAGGTTACTCGTCGTGGTCCGAGTCTTCGTGCTCGCCTGGGAGGATCAGCCACATCAGGCAGCTGATCGGCAAGAAGGCCGTGTCGAGCACCGCCGCGAAGGGAATGTCGATCACGGCGAAGAAGGGCGCCTTGGACCAGATCCGCCCGTTGCGCCCTTGGAGCGCCTTCACGTCGTCGATCACCATCCCGTAGGGCTCTCCCGAGAAGGCCGCCAGGGGGCTGCCGAGCAGGCAGCCCGGCAGGAGGGACAGGCTGGCGACGAGCGCCAAGGCCGCGACGAAGGGGACACGCCTCATGGCGCCGTTCTATCCCATCCTCGTCATCGGACCACCACCAGCGAGCGATCCTTGAAGGCGTCCCTCGTCCCCGGTTAGCTTGAGCGCCTGAGGCTGGCACCACTCCAGGAGACCCGGTGAGTGAAACCCAACGGATCCTCGTAGCCGAGGACGACCTGCGGATCCGCACGGTCCTCGACCGACTGCTCAAGGTAGGCGGCTACGAGGTCCGCGCCTGCGTGAACGGGCGCGAGGCGCTCACCGCGATCGAGAGCGAGGACGCCTTCGACCTCGTCATCACCGACATCAACATGCCGGAGATGGGCGGCGAGGAGCTCTTGCGCGAGCTGAAGGAGCGCGGCTACTCGGCCCCGGTGATCGTGCTCACGGCGCGCAACGACCCCGCCCTGATCACCGAGTGCTTCAAGCACGACGCCTACCGCTTCCTCACCAAGCCCTTCACGGGCGAGGAGCTGCGCGGGGTGGTCGAGGCGGCCCTCGGCGAGGTCGAGGAGGCCGGCGCCAAGGGCGGCTTCTCCACCGGCGAGGCCCGGGTCGACGACGAGGGCTGGGTCGAGCTGACCGCCCCCAGCCGCCAGGAGTATCTCGACCGCTTCCAGGACTTCACCGAGTCCCTGATCGCGAGCCGGCTCGACGAGCGCTCCAAGAACGAGCTCAAGATCGCGGTCCAGGAGATGGGCCAGAACGCGATCGAGTGGGGCAACGCGATGAATCACGACGCCCGCGTCCGGCTGAGCTACAAGCTCCTGCCCGACCGGATCATGATTCGGATCGCCGACGAGGGGAAGGGCTTCGACCCCAACGACGTCCCCGACCCGACCATCGACCCCATCAAGACCATCGAAGCCCGCGAGGAGCGCGGCAAGCGCCCTGGCGGCTTCGGAATCCATCTCGCCCGCCGCGTGATGGACACCGTCTCCTTCAACGAGACCGGCAACGTGGTGACGATGGAGAAGCGCTTCGTCCGCTAGCTCCCCGCCGCGTCCCGCGCCCTCGCTTGCCACCGCCCCGCGGAGGGCACATGCCTGACGAGATCTACCTCGACCACAACGCCACCACGCCCCTCGCCCCCGAGGTGCTCGAGGCGATGCAGCCCTACCTGCGCGGGCGCCACGGCAACCCCTCCTGCGCGCACCGCCAGGGACGGGAGGCCCGGGAGGGGATCGAGCACGTGCGGCGGATCATCAGCGAGACCTACGGCTGCGCCCGCGACGAGGTCGTGTTCACCAGCGGCGGGACCGAGGCCAACAACCTCGCGATCAAGGGCGCGGCCCTCGCCAACGAGGAGCGCGGCAAGCACATCGTGATCGGCAGCGCCGAGCACCCCTGCGTGGCCGACGCGGCCCGCTTCCTCCAGCGCTTCGGCTGGGAGGTCGGCGAGGCCAAGGTCGACGAGCACGGCCAGGTCACGCCCGAGGCCCTCGAGGCGGCGATCCGTCCCGACACGGCGCTGATCTCGATCATGACCGCGCAGAACGTGGTCGGCACGATCAACCGCATCGACGAGCTGAACGAGGTCGTCGCGGGCCGCCGGATCGTGTTCCACACCGACGCGGCGCAGGCCGTCGGCAAGATCCCGACCGCGATCCCCTTCATGGGCGCGGACCTGGTCACGATCGCGGGGCACAAGTTCTACGGACCCAAGGGGGTCGGCGCGCTGATCGTGCGCCGCAACACGAAGCTCGAGCCCCTCTTCCACGGGGCAGGCCACGAGCGGGGCATGCGCAGCGGGACCGAGAACACGCCCGCGATCGTGGGCCTGGGCGCCGCGGTCGAGCTGGCCCGCGCCAAGATGGCCGAGGCCGGCGAGCGAATGGTCGCTCTCCGCGACGGACTGCAGCACCTGCTGGCCGACGCGCTCCCCGGCGTGCTGCTCAACGGACACCCGCTCGATCGCCTGCCCAACACGCTCAACCTCTCCTTCCTGGGCGTGACCGGCGCCGAGATCGCCGAGCGCGTTCCGGAGCTGATGCTCGCCACGGGCCCCGCCTGCCACGACCGCGCGGGCGGCCTCTCGCCGACCTTCGCGGCGCTGGGGCTCTCGCCCGAGCGCAGCCTCAGCTCGCTCCGCCTCTCGCTGGGGCGCAAGAACACCTGGGACGAGATGCAGTACACGGCCGAGCGCCTGATCGCGACGGTCCGCGAGCTGCGCCAGGCGGCGGGCTGGGACGAGGCCAGCGCGCCCGCCAGCACCCGGCCGATCTGCCCGCGCTGCGAGCAGCCCCTCGAGCTGGACCTCGGCGGGATCGCGCCGCGCATGGTGTGCCCCCTGGCGCCCGAGTGCCGCTACGAGGCCTACCTCGCCGCCCCCGCCGGGGCCTACAGCGACTGAGCGGGTGGACGGCTCGCCCCGCGCCTTCGTGGTCCAGGAGCACCAGGTCGCGCCGGGCGACCTGCACTACGACCTCATGATCGAGGCCGGCGAGGTGCTCGTGACCTTCCAGCTCGACGAGGCGCCGCGGGCCGAGGGCGTGGTCGGGCGGCGCAGCTTCGACCACCGCCGGCGCTACCTCGACTACGAGGGGCCGATCTCGCAGGACCGGGGCGAGGTGCGGATCTGGGACCGGGGCCAGGTCGAGGACCTCGAGGGAGACCCGCGCGCGTCCAGCTACCGGCTGCGCTTCTCCGGCCGGCGCCTGCGCGGTGAGTGGGCTTTGCACGAAGCGGGCGAGCGCGTTCGCCTGGCGCGGGAGTCTGCGTGAGCGAGAGCGAGCCGACCGGCGCGGCCGAGCCCACGCCGCCCAGCCCTGAGGCCGAGCCCGCGGACACCGGCAGCGCGCGCCGTCGGCGGCACACCTGGCTGGCGGCCTTCGCGGTGTTCAGCCTCGGCGTCTCGGCCCTGCTGCTCGTCCTCGCCCAGCGCTGGCGTCCGGTGGGCGAGATCCACGGGCGCGCGCTCGGGCCGCTGCTGCGGGTGTCCCTCGTCGACGTCGGCCGGCACGTGCAGCGCCCCGCCCAGCTCGAGAGCGATGGGCGCTACCGCGCCAAGCTCCCGCCCTTCGCGCGCGAGCCGCGCGTGTTCCTCTACGCCAGCGACGAGTCCTGGGTCGAGAGCAAGATCCTCGAGCTCCCCCCGGAGGGCGGCGTGACCGAGGCCCCGCCTTACGCGCTCTGGACATCGCCCATCGACGTGGCGGTCGACGCCGACCAGATCCGCTTCAACTGGGCCCCGATCCCCGAGGGCGAGGGCTACCCCGCGCGCCGGCGCTACTCGCTCCTGGTCCGCTTCAAGAAGGACGACGGGGAGCTGGGCGAGGTGTCCTTCATCTCGATGGAGCCTGGCCGCACCACGAGCCTGGGCGAGCTGCACGAGCTGCTGCTCCAGCGCGACGCGACCAGCGTGGACGTGACCCTCGAGCTGCGCGCCTACGACCCCGGGATCAAGGACGGCCCGCTCTGGGTCGCGGGCCGCCGTCCCTGGAAGCTGCCCCCCCCGCCCAAGGCCCCGGACGGCGGCGCGCGCTAGCGACCCTGGGTCGGCGGGTCCTCCCCGAAGCGCTTCCGAAAGGCCAAGACGTAGTTCTCATCCAAGGCCTGGCGCACGTGCTGCCAGTGGTCGAGCACGTCCTCCCGGGGGCCCCCGCCCAGGAGGGCATACGCGCCAGCCACCGCGTGATAGGACTCGTCGGGCGCTCCGCCTCTGCGGTAACGCACCAGCCAGTAGGGGACCGAGTGGAACCACACCCCCTTCGGGTTCCCCAGGACGGCGCCGCGCGCGAGCTCCAGGGCCGCGCGTCGGTCGCCCAGCCGGTCGAGCACGCCCAGCCGCTCGAAGGCCACCTGGGCCAGCTCGGCGTCGAGCTTCTCGCCCCCCAGCCCCAGCTCCAGCGCGAGCACCGCGCGCAGCCGAGCGAAGCCGAGGTCGAAGTAGCCGAAGACCTGGAACATGGACTCGGCGAGCGAGAGCGCTTCTTGGGCCCGTCCGACCTTGCGCAGCAGGTAGCAGGTGAGCGGCACCAGGTTGCGCTGGTCCGGGTGCTTGGCCCGCAGCTCGAGCGCTAGCTGCAGGGCTGCCTTGGCGTCGTCGCTGTGCCACTTGCGCCACACCGCGGCCAGGCGCTGGTCCCCCTCGTCGCCTCTCTGCTCGAGCTTCGAGATCGCGGCGTCGATGCGATCGCTGTCCTCCTGGGCCAGCGCGAGGTCGAAGCCCAGGTTCAGCACGCTCGAGCTCGCGCCTCCCCCCGCTTCCGCCAGCTCATCGAGGACAGCCTGACAGCGCTCGTAGGCGCACCGGGAGAGGAGGATCCGAGCCTCGAGCAGCCGATAGACCGGGGAGTCTTTGGCCCGCGCCCGGCAGGCGCGGAAGAAGGGCTCCAGGGCTGCGAGGGGGAAGCCCCGCGTCGCCGCCTCGAGCAGGGTCGCGACCTCCTCTCGCTGACCCTCTGGAAAGGCGCTCGCGAGCCGCGCGGCGCGCTCCAGCGCCGGCTCGAGCTGCCTGATCCGCCTTGGAGGCAGGAGCATCTCGGTCTCGGCGGCCAGTCGAGCGGTCGGCAAGCCCAGCCCCGAGACCTGCCGAAACGCGCCCGTCTCGTCTTGCCGGCGAGCCTTCCGCCAGCACGCCGCGGCTTCGTTGAAGCGCAGGAGCCCCCACAGCGCCACGCCCTCGAGCACCAAGCAGGAGACCTCTCCTCCCTGCCCCGGCGAGGCCCGCCGCAGGGCCGTCAGCGCCTCGGAGAACCTGCCTTGGGTCAGGTGCAGCAGCCCCTGGTTGCGGTGATAGAGCTGCGGCAGGTGTTCTTCCCCGCACAGGTCTCGAATCCGCTCCAACCACGCGACGAGGTCTCGCTGCTCGGCCTGACCGCCGCGCCGGGCCACGAGGACGCACCACAGGTAGGCGTCGTCCCCGTAGAGGGACCCCTTCAGCGCGCGGCTGGCCTCCGCCGCGCTGCGCTGCCCGACGAGCACGCTCAAGCGGTGGAGCTCGAGCTCGGGCGGAGCGTAGGGGTGGGGGTTGCGCTGCAGCTGGTCCTGGTTGGCCTGCTCGGCTTCGGGCGAGCCCCTCGCCATCATGACGTAGGCCAAGGCGCTCCAGAACGCGGAGCCGTCGCTGCGGAGCTTCTCCAACGCCGCGTTCCCCTCGCTGTAGCGCCCGAGCCGGTAGAGCGCGAGGCAATAGAGGAAGTCGGCCGCTCCCTCGAAGCGCCCGCGCAGGGGCCGCAAGGTCTTGAGCGCCTCCTCGCTCCGCCCGCGGCGGAGCTCGAGCCGGACGCGCTCGATCCGCAGCCGATCGACGAGGATGACTCGCTGGTCGGCCGCTCGACGCAGCTCGTCCAGCCGCACGAAGAAGGGCTCCGGCGGCCCCCCCCGGCTCGCGTCGCGCTGCAGCGCCTCCGCGTCGGCCAGCACCCGCTGGCACGCCCGCCAGGTCTCGAGCGCCTGCTCGCTGGCGCCCGCTCGCTGCGCGCGCTCGATGGGCCTCGTCAAGGCGCTCGCGGGGGCCATCGCCTCGAGCAGCCCCTCGCAGCGCTGCGCCAGCTCGCGCTCCGCGGCCCGCTGAGCGTCGGCGTCGGCGCTCTCTGCCGCGGGGCCCGCCTGGGTGGAAGCGGGGGTCGAGCTCGGCGCCGGGGTCGGGCTCTGCGCGACCGCCGGCACGGAGCGGGCCAGCAGCGCGCCCCCTGCCAGTGCCGCCCCCAGGGCCGAGAGCAGCAAGAGGCCCGGCAGCGCGGCCGCGAAGCGGCGCGGCCGGCTCGCGCCGGAGTCCCCGCGCAGGAAGGCGTCGAGCTCGGCGATCATCGCCTCGACCGACTCCTGACGCTGCTCGGGCTCCTTGGCCATGGCGCGGAGCACGATCCGATCGAGGGGCGCCGGCACCTCGGGGCGGAGCTTGCTGGGAGGCTCGGCCGGCGTGGCGTGGGTCGCGACCAGCGGGTTCGCGCTGTCGGCGAAGGGCGGCTCGCCGGTCAGGCTGTAGTAGAGCGTCGCCCCCAGCCCGTAGACGTCCGTCCGCTCGTCGGCCCGCTTGCCGACGGCCTGCTCGGGCGCCATGAAGAAGGGCGTCCCGAGCATGGCCCCGGTGAGGCTCAAGCGCTCGTTGCTGTCGACCAGGAAGGCCAGCCCGAAGTCGAGCAGGCGCGCGATCCCCTTGCGATCGACCAGCACGTTGGCCGGCTTGATGTCGCGGTGGAGCACGCCCTGGCTGTGGGCGTAGGCCACCCCGCAGGCGATCTCGCGCAGCAGCTCGGCCGCGCGCGAAGGCGAGAGGGCGCGCTCGCGCCCCGAGGCCAGGCTCTCGAGGGTGTTGCCCTCCACGTATTCCATCACCAGGAAGGGGCGCCCCTCGTGCACGCCGCTCTCGAGGCTCGCGACCACGTTGGGGTGGATCAGGCGAGCCGCCGCCGCGACCTCCCGCTCGAAGCGACGGGCCGCCTTGAGGTCGCCGCGGATCAGATACTTGATCGCGACCTCACGCCCGCGCTGAGGGTCGAAGGCCCGCACGACCTCGCCGAAGCCTCCTCGCCCCAGCTCGCCCAGGACCTGGAAGCGGTCGATCCGGCGGCCCCTCATTGGGGAGCGGCCGCCACGCTAGCCAGCAGCCAGCGCCCCAGCTCACGGCTCAGCCGGCGCGCCAGCTCCCCGGGGGCGTCCCAACCGCTCTCGATCCGCGCCTCCGCCAGGCGATGGAGCGAGGAGGGGTCGGGCTCCTCCTCGGTCAGCTCGCAGCGGAACGCCCCCAGCGCCGCGTCCTGCGCCGTCCATGCGACGTATTCCAACGCGGTGATCTCGCCGCGGCTGAGGATCCCCAGCTGGTGGCGCGGCAGGAGCGCGTAGGTCACTCGCCCCGCGGCGAGGCGGGCCTCGCCCGCCGCTTCGTGCGCGGCCAGCGCGCGCTCCTCGCCTGGCTGCGCGAGCCACTCGG
>CALDQK010001307.1 GCA_937911525.1 uncultured bacterium | reverse complement strand
CTCGAGCCGCACCACTTCTGCAAGCCGATCGCCAAGCGCCCCGAGGACCGCGACGCCCTGGTCGAGGCCGCCCTGAACGACGCCTCCTTCTTCCTCGGCACCGACAGCGCGCCCCACCTCCGCCACACCAAGGAGTGCCCCTCGGGCTGCGCCGGCGTCTACACCGCGCCGGTGGCGCTGGGCCTGACGGCCGAGGTCTTCGCCCAACACGACGCCCTGGATCGCCTGGAGGCGTTTACCTCCGAGCGCGGCGCCGAGTTCTACGGCGTGCCCAAGAACGAGGGCACGATCACGCTCCAGCGCGGCGAGTTCCCCGTCGCGGAGGAATACGGCGGGGTCGTCCCCCTGCGCGCGGGCGGCCTGCTCAGCTGGCAGGTCGGCTAGCGGGTGCTCTGCTCGAGCTCCTGCACCAGGCCGCGCTCGATCAGCTGACGGTCGGCGCGCTCGAGGCGCTCGACCCGGACGCTCGCGGCGTCGAGGCTGGCGGCCAGCTCTGGCTGGCCGCGCCCGCGGAGGGACTCGCTCAAGGCGCTCAGCAGGGCCCGCTCGTCGGCGTAGGCCTGGAGGCGGTTGCGGGAGGCCTGGCCCAGGGCGCGCTCGAGCTGGCCGCGGGCGAAGTCGCGGCCGACGCGGGCGAACACGTCGACGCGGCCGCGGTAGGGGTCGCCCGCGGCGCCGCTCGGGGCGCCGCGCAGGTGCCAGTCGAGGTCCTCCACGCCGGCCAGGAGCTGGCCCTCGCGCGCGCGCTCGCGGTAGATCTCGCGCAGGTGGGTCTCGCGCTCGCGCTCGTAGGAGGCGAGGACCTGCTCGAGGTCGGCCTGCAGCTCGGCCTGGTCGGTCTTGGCGCGGGCCGCGGCGTAGGCCTCGACGGAGCCGTGGCGGCGCACCACGTTGGCCTTCAGGGCCGGGAAGCGCTCGAGGCGCTCGAGGGCCGCGCGGCGCTCGTCCTCGAGCAGCTGCGCGCGACGCGAGAGCTTGCCCAGGCGCTGGTTCAGGAGCGCCTCGTCCTGCTGGAGGGGCTGGTAGAGGAAGTTGCGATAGCCGCTCCACACGGCGCCGTAGTCGGCGGCGGCCGCGGCCAGGCGCTCGGGGGTGGCGGCGGGGTCGTTGGCGGCGGCGATCAGCGCGGCGCCGGCGCGGGTGACCTCGTCGCGGGCGTCGCTGAGGGCCAGGCGCTGGTCGACGGCCTGCTGCAGCTCCTCGGCCAGGTAGAGCACGACCGCCAGCTCGGCGGCGGTGTAGACCCAGCCGCCGACCTTGGCGGCGCGGGCGCCGAGGCCGACGCGGGCCAGCAGACCGGTCGGCTTGGCGCGGCTCAGCTCGGCGACCCACTTGATCCCCGCCACGCCGCTCTTGACCGCGGCGCTCGAGAGGCCGAGCGAGCCGAGGGTCACGGCGAAGGCGCGGCCCTCGAAGGTCCCGTCCACGATCATGGGCAGCGCGATGCCCGTCGCGAGCACGACGTTGGTCTTGAGCAGGCCGTTGACGAACCTCGGCTTGACGTAGCGCTGGAGCGCCTTGGCGTAGGCCAGCTCGCCGGCGCGCGCGCCGGCCACGAAGAGCCCGTAGTGCTTGTAGAAGTCGGTCGTCATCAGCCCGTCGAAGAACTCTTCGATCCGGGTCCGGTCGCCGGTGGCGGTCACGACCGCCAGCTCCTTGAGGAAGAGCGCCAGGCCGAAGTGGGCCAGGCCGCCCACCTCGGGCAGGACCTTCGAGCGGACCAGGCGCTTCATGTCGAGGGTCCCGTCGGCGCGGCGGAAGGGCTCGAGTCGGGCGGGGTCCACCTCGGCGGCGCGCTCGCGGACGCGCTCGCGCGGGGCGCGGGTGAACTTGCCGTGGACGCGCGCGTTGTTGAGCGCCGACTCGATGAAGCGCACCGAGAGGTCGACCTGAACCTTGGGGCTGGCGCGGGTCGGGGCCTCGAACACGTAGACGTAGGGCGTGCCCTGGCGCGCGAGCAGGTCCATGGTCGTGTGCCGGATCGACTCGATCTCGGTCAGGCCGACCCCGTAGAGCATGTAGGGGCCGACGCGCGCCTCGCCCGGGGCCCCCTTGGCGTCGAGCAGGGCCGCCTTGGGCAAGGCCTGCATCATGCGCGCGCCCAGCCCGCCGTCGGCCTGGCCGCGGATCAGGAAGAAGCCGTTGCGGCCCGGGTCGCCCGCGGTGTGCATGTCGAGCAGCACGTCGAAGAGCTTGCCGCGCGAGCGCTGGCGCTGGGCCCACTCGTAGAGCACGCGGGACTCGGGGGTCAGCTTCTCGGGCGTAAAGGTCCGGTTGATGTCCACGCCCTTGGCGTTCTCGCGCGTCCCGAGCACGAGCGCCGTCGGGTTGACCAGGGGGATCACCGTGATGTCGAACATGGCGCGCATCGCCGGGTCGCCCGCCAGGCGCTCGACGGTGCGGGTCACCGACTCGAAGCCCGCCTTCTCGGTCCCCGAGTGGACGCCGCCCAGGAGCAGGATCCGCGGCTTGGGCTTGCCGTCGGGGCCGAGGTTGCTGGAGCCGCCGGAGACGTGGACGGCCTTGACCTCCAGCCCGTGCACGCGGCCGATGACCTCGCTCGTCAACCCGCCGCCGCTGCGGGCCACGGCGGCGTCGATCCGCCCGTTGACCGCCCGGTAGTCCTCGAGCCCTGGCTTGAGCGACTCCACGCTGCGCGCCTCGGGCAGCTCGGCCCGCAGCTCGCGCAGGAGCGCCTCGGCCTGGCCGAGGGTCAGCTCCTGAAAGCCGCCGGGGCGGCCGATCCTGGGCTGCAGCTCGTCGGGGCCCGTGCCGAAGCGCTTCTCCTCGGCCGCCGTGCGGGTCCGCGTCCCGGGCGGGCGCCAGCCGTCGGGTCCCGCGAGGGGCTGGCTGGGCTGGGCCGCCGCCAGGAGCGGGAGCAAGAGGGTCAGGCAGAACGAAGACAGGGTCGCGGCGCGCTTCACGCGCGCAGTCTCTCAGAGTCCGCGGACGGGCTCTAGCGGAATTGGCGCGAGAGCTTCTTTGGCGGGCTCACCTCGGCCCGTTAGCCTGGGAGGAGATTGGTCGGTCATGGAGCCAGCTGAGCGAGTACAGGACGCCCTCGCCGAGCGCGAGATCTTCACCAGCGGGCCCGTGGTGGTCTTCCGGTGGACGAACGCGCCCGGCTGGCCGGTCGAGTACGCGAGCAAGAACGTCCTCGACGTGTTCGGCTACTCGACCGCGCAGTTCGTGCAGGGCGAGGTGGCCTACAGCGAGCTGATCCACGGCGACGACCTCCAGCGCGTGAGCAGCGAGGTCCAGGTCGCTTGCGAAGGCGAGGGCGACGACTTCACCCACCGGCCCTATCGAGTGTGCCGCGCCGACGGGCGGGTGATCTGGCTCTACGACCACACCAACCTGATCCGGGACTCCCTCGGCGAGATCACCCACTTCCTCGGCTACGTGGTCGACATCACCAGCCAGGTCGAGGCCGAGCAGGCCAACCAGCGCCTGCAGCAGCAGCTCCTGCACGCGCAGAAGCTGGAGAGCCTCGGGCTCCTGGCCGGCGGGTTGGCCCATGACTTCAACAACGTGCTGACCGGGATCCTCGGCTACGCCACCCTCGCCCAGCGAGCGCTGCAGAAGTCGAGCCCCGCGCTGGCGGCGGACGCGCTGGGAGAGGTCGAGTCGATCTCGATCCAGGCGGCCAAGCTCTGCCAGCAGCTCCTGGCTTACTCCGGGCGCGGGAAGTTCGTGGTCGAGCCCCTCGACCTCTCCCAGACCGTCCTCGAGCTGAAGGGCATGCTGCAGGTCACGATCAGCAAGAAGGCGCAGCTGCAGCTGGACCTCCCGGCTGGGCTCTCGGCGGTGGTCGGGGACAAGGCCCAGATTCAGCAGGTGGTGATGAACCTGGTCAGCAACGCCTCGGAGGCCCTGGAGGGCGCGGCTGGCGAGGTCTCGGTCGCCCTCGCCGAGCGCGAGCTGGGTGCTGCGGACCTCGCCGACCTCGTGGCCGGCTCGACCCCGCTCGGGGCGGGGCGCTACCTCGTGCTCAGCGTGAGCGACACGGGCATCGGCATGAGCGAGGGCGTCCGCGCGCGCCTCTTCGATCCCTTCTTCACGACCAAGTTCACCGGGCGGGGCCTGGGCCTGGCGGCGGCGCTCGGGATCGTTCGCGGCCACCAGGGCGGGATCCGCATCGAGACCACCCCCGGCCAGGGCTCCCGCTTCGAGCTGATCTTTCCCCCCTCGGAGCTGCCCCTCGGCGACGACCCGCGGCTCGAGTCGCCGGTCGTGCTGGAGGGGAGCGGCGAGGGTCGGGTGCTCCTCGTCGACGACGAACAGGTCGTGCGACGAGTTGGCCGGGGGCTGCTCGAGGTCCTCGGCTACGAGGTCGAGGTGGCCGAGGACGGAGCGGCGGCCCTCGAGCGACTGCGCGAGCGGGAGGCGCCCGCGTTCGTGGTCCTCGACCTGACGATGCCCGTCTTGAGCGGTCGCGAGACCCTGCGCGAGCTGCGCAAGCTGCACCCCACCCTCCCCGTGATCCTCAGCAGCGGCTTCAACGAGGAGGAGGCCGTCGACCCCGAGTCGGGCTCGGGCCTGCTCGAGTTCCTCCAGAAGCCCTACCGCCTGGAGGACCTCGCGACGGCGATCGGGCGCCTGAAGGCTCGCCGCGCCTGAGACGGAGCGGGGGCTACTCGCCCCCGCTCTTGGCCTCCTTCTCGCCGGCGGCGCCGATCTCGGTCTCGCAGTCAGGGCAGGTCTTGGCGTCCTTGGCGACCGTCGCGCCGCAGCCCGGGCACTCGCGGCCCTCGGCGTCCTCGGCCTTGACCAGGGCGTCGCCGCAGCCGGGGCAGCGGGTGGCGTCGACCTCGTGCGGCGTCTCGCAGGCGGGGCACTTGGGCAGCTTGGCCAGCCGCTCGGCCTCCTTGCGCTTGGCCTCCTCCTCGGCCTTGCGCTTGGCCTCCTCGGCCTGGCGCTTGGCCTCCTCGGCGGCCTTGCGCTTGGCCTCGGCGTCGGCGGCGGCCTTCTTCTCGGCCTCCTCGGCGGCCTTGCGGCGCGCCTCCTCCAGCTTGCGCAGGGCCTCGAGCGCGGCGAGGCGCTTCTTCTCCTCCTCGATCCGCAGGCGCTCCTCTTCCAGCGCCTTGCGGATCTTCTCGCAGGCGACCTCCGCGGCGGCGCGCACGGACTTGCTCTTGTCCGACTTGGCCAGCTTCTCGACCCGCTCCACGAAGGGCTCGGCCGCGAGCCCCATGCTGCCGAGGGACTCGGCCGCGGTCGCGCGGAACTTGAAGAGCTTGTGGTCGAGGCCCATCCCGAGCTCCTCGATCGCGCGCTTGGCGGCGTCGCCGCCGATCCGCCCCAGGGCCTTGGCCGCGGCGCGGCGGACCGAGGGGCTGAGGTCCTTGAGCTTCTCGATCAAGGCGTCGGTGGCGTCGCTCGCCTGCGGGCCGATCTTGCCCAGCGCGATCGCCGCCGCCGCGCGGACCTTGTAGAACTTGTCGCTCAGGTTGGTCCGCAGCGCGACCACGGCCGGCGCGGCCTGCTCGCCCATCGCGGCCAGGGCCTGCGCGGCCTCGACGCGCGCGTCGACCTCCTTGGCGGTGAGCTGCGCGCTCCACTTCTCGACGGCGGCCTCGACGGCGGCGTCGTCGGCGCAGGCCGCGCTCGTGGCGAAGACGACCAGCGCCGTGGCGGCGCCAAACTTCACGATCGGGTGCATGATCCCCTCCCTCGCTGAGGAAACTACTCCCCGCGAGCGCGCCGTGCTAGCCACTCTTAGTCACGTTGCGATTCGGACCTCGTGCTGCGAGGCTCCTGCTCCTCGGAGGTGTCCATGACGACTGCCCTCTACGTCCTCGCCGGCGTCGCTGTGTTCCTGCTGCTGGTCACGATCTACGACGTGTTCCAGACCAAGCACGCGATCCTGCGCAACTTCCCGATCATCGGGCACTTCCGCTACATCCTCGAGAGCATTGGGCCCGAGCTGCGCCAATACATCGTGACCGACAACGACGAGGAGCGGCCCTTCACCCGCGACCAGCGCCGCTGGGTCTACTCCTCGGCCAAGAAGCAGAACAACTACTTCGGCTTCGGGACCGACAACGACCTCGAGCAGACGCCCAACTACCTGATCGTGCGCCACTCGGCCTTCCCGCTGCCCGAGCCCCACGCGGGCGACCCCGGCTACGACCCGCAGTATTCGCTCCCCTGCGCCAAGGTCATCGGCGGGGCGCGCGAGCGGAAGCACGCCTTTCGGCCCAAGTCGATCGTCGGGGTCTCGGCCATGAGCTTCGGCTCGCTCAGCGCTCGCGCCGTCGAGGCGATCAACAAGGGCTGCGCCCTCGCCGACTGTCTGCACAACACGGGGGAGGGAGGGATCTCGCCCTACCACCTCCAGGGCGGCGGCCTGATCTGGCAGCTCGGCACGGGCTACTTCGGCGCCCGCAACGACGACGGCAGCTTCTCGCTCGAGAAGCTGGTCGAGTCCTGCGCCGCGCACCCCGTCCGCGCCGTCGAGATCAAGCTCAGCCAGGGCGCCAAGCCCGGCCTGGGCGGCGTGCTCCCCGCCGCCAAGGTCACCCCCGAGATCGCGCGGATCCGCGGGATTCCGGTCGGCAAGGACTGCCTCAGCCCCTCGGCGCACCGCGAGTTCAGGGACGTCGACGGGCTGCTCGACTTCGCCGAGACCATCGCCGAGGCGACCGGGCTCCCGGTCGGGATCAAGTCCGCCGTCGGCGACATGGGCTTCTGGCAGGACCTGGCGGCGGCCCACGCCAAGGACTCCGGGCGGGGGCTGGACTACATCCAGGTCGACGGCGGCGAGGGCGGCACCGGCGCGGCACCCCTCGCCTTCTGCGACCACGTGGCCCTGCCCTTCAAGCTGGCCTTCAGCAACGTCTATCGGATCTTCGCCGAGCAGGGGGTCACGGACCGGATCGTGTTCGCGGGCTCGGGCAAGCTCGGCTTCCCCGAGACCGGCCTCCTCGCCATGGCCATGGGCTGCGACATGCTGATGCTCGCCCGCGAGCCGATGCTCGCGATCGGCTGCATTCAGGCCCAAAACTGCCACACGGGTCACTGCCCCGCGGGGGTGGCCACGCAGAACAAGTGGCTGATGCGCGGCCTGGACCCCACCAACAAGGCGGCCCGGTTGGCCAACTACATGGTCACCCTGCGCAAGGAGCTGACGCGCCTCTCGCGGGCGGCGGGGGTCCCCCACCCGGCGCTGCTGACCACCGAGCACATGAGCGTGCTGGACGGCTACTCGGTCCGCAGCGCCCGCGAGGTGTTCGGCTACGAGGAGGGCTGGGGTCGCCCCTCGGCCGCGCAGCTCGGCGCGCTCGAAGAGCTGATCGGCGCGCCCGCCTAGCCTGCCAGATTGGCCGTAGACGCCCGAAAATCGGGAGGACAGGCCGGGGCGCCGTGCAGGAAGCTCTAGGCTCATGCAGGCCTGTCCGAGCGCATTCCTTGTCGCCG
>CALDQK010001306.1 GCA_937911525.1 uncultured bacterium | reverse complement strand
TCCTCAAGGTCCTCGGGGCCGACTTCAGCGGCCCCACCCCCTACCTGCTCGTGGACCTGCTCCCCGGCGGCTCGCTCGCGGAGCGGATCGAGCGCGAGGGGCGGCTGCCGCTCGCCGAGGTCCTCGAGATCGGGCTCCGCCTGACGCGGGCGCTGCACCACGCCCACTCCTTCGGCGTGGTCCACCGCGACCTCAAGCCCGAGAACGTGCTCTTCGACGCCGGCGGCCAGCCGGTCCTGGCCGACTTCGGCCTCGCCGTCAGCCTCAACCCGGACACGCTCCGCGTGACGCGCCCCGGCGAGCTGATCGGGACGCCCGCCTTCATGTCCCCCGAGCAGGCGGTCGGGAAGGGCAGCGACGACCCCGCCACCGACGCCTACGCCCTGGGCGGCCTGCTCTACGCCATGCTCCTCGGGCGCGCCCCCCTCGACCTCGAGGAGTGCGGCAGCCTGGCCGAGGTCCTGGCCCGGATCACCTCCCAGCGCCCGCGCTCCCCGCGCGCCGAGCGCCGCGAGGTCCCGCCCGAGCTGGACGCGCTGACCCTGGCGCTCCTGAGCAAGGAGCCGAGCGAGCGCCCCGACCTGCCCCGCGTCGAGCGGGCGCTCTTCGACCTGTTCGATCCGCTCGAGCCGGCCCAGACCGCGCAGCGCCTCACGCCGCTCCTGACCGCCCTCGGCCTGATGGCCCTGGCTGGCGGCCTGGGGGCGCTCTGGGGCGCCTCGGGCCGCGTCGCGCCCGCGCCCTCCCCGGCCAAGAGCCCTCGCGCCAGCGCCGCGGCGCCGAGCGCCAGCCCCACTCCCGCCGGAGCTCCCGCGGAGCGGATCGCGACCGCTCGTCGCCTGCGGGCTGAGGAGGCGCCCTACGCCGAGGTCCGCGCGCTCCTGGTCGGCGAGGGCGTCGAGCTGGTCCGCGAGCGAATGGAGCTGGCGGTCGCGCGCGGCAAGTGGGAGGACGCGCTGGCCGAGACCCGGGCGCACGACGAGGACGAGCGCTTCGGGCGCGAGCTGCGCCTGCTGCGCGCCTGGTCGCTCTCCTCTCGCGAGCGCGTCGAGGAGGCCACGGCGGAGCTGCGCCGGCTGAGCGCCCGGGGCGACCGCTGGGGGGCGATCGCGCGCACCTTCCTGCCGGGCCCCCCGCCCGAGCTGGCCGACGAGCTGGCTCGCTTCTCCGACTGCCCCTGGGCGACGGTCCGCCGCTACGTCCTGCTCGAGGCTCAGGGCGGGGCCGCGGCTCGGGAGCGCGCCCTGGGCGAGCTTCGTCGCCTGCTCGAGCGCCCCGCCACCCGCGACGTCGCCTTGCTCCACGGCTGCCTCGCCTCGGACCTGGGAGAGCGGGGGCGCGACGCCGAGGCCCGCGCCCACCTGGCCGCGGTCCGGCGCCTCTGCGGCGCCGACCCTCCCGTGAGCGTGCTCGTCATGGAGCGCCGGCTCGCCCTGCGAGCCGGCGAGCGCGAGCGCGCCTTCGAGCTGCTCCAGCAGATCGCGCGGCGCAAGCCCGGCGCCGCGCACGTCCCGCTCGCCGTCGCCTGCGAGCTCCGCAGGGACCTCTCGGCGGCGCAGCGAGCCGCCAACGCCGGCCTGCGTCAGGGGCGCCAGGGCTTCCTCCACCGCCTGGGCCAGATCCCCGAGCCGCGCGCGCTGCGCGTCCTGCGCTACGCCGGCAGCACCGTCATGAGCACCAAGCCGCTCTCTCCGCGCGGGCAGGAGGAGGTCGAAGGGCGCGTGGCTTGGGTCCCGGTCGAGCACCGCCAGCGCGTGTACACCCTGGTCAAGGGCGCCTTCCAGGGCCTCCCCTGGCGGACGCTCGCGGACGCGGTCGCGACCTTCCGCGAGCTGCTCGGCCACGACCGCCGCTGGCTCGAGCTGGAGTTCGCGCTCCAGGCCAGCCGCCAGCGGGCCGAGGAGGCTGAGGCGCTCGCCCGCCGCCTGGAGGCCACCGCTCCGCGCAGCGAGCAGGCCGAGTGGCGCCTGCTCAGCGTCTACGTCCGCTTCGACCGGGACGGACCCCCCGTCCTGCCCCGCTTCGCCGACGTCGCCGAGCAGTTCCCCGGCACCGGGGCCGCGACCCTCGCGCGCTGCGTGCTGCGCGTCGAGCGAGAGCCCCGCGCCGCGCTCGAGCTGCTGCGCCAGGTCGCGGAGGCCAAGAGCGCCCCGCGCTGCGGGGCCGTCGCTGCGGGGGTCAACTTCATGGCTCAGGGCAAGGCCGCCCGCCTGCTGACCCGCGAGGGCATCGCGCGCTTCGCCCTGCCCCACTTCGAGCGGCAGGGCTTCCTCAACCCGCAAATGGCCGAGTTCGCGATCCTGCCCATGGCCGCGCTCCAGCTGCACGTCCCCAACCCCTCGCGCGAGGCGATCGCGGACGCCCTGCGCCAGCTGGAGCTGCTCTGCGTCGCGCAGCCCAGCCCGAGCACCTTCGCCCTCGCCGCGCGCCTGGCCCTGCGCTTGCCCGCGGGCGACCCCTGGCTGGAGTCGATCTACCCTTGGCTGTGGACGGCTCGCCTGCGCCTCCCGCTGACCGCTGCCAGTCGACGCGGCAGCGAGCGTCGCCAAGTCGACCTGGCTGCTGGGGCCGCGGCCCTGCTCTCGGGCGAGGACCAGGCGCGGGTCGTCGAGCTCTGGCGCGAGGTGCCCCCGGGTGAGCTGGCGCCCTGGGAGCGCGAGCTCTTCCAGCGCCGCTTCGGCGCGCCCCCCCCGGCCCCCGACCCCGGCGAGGGCCGGTGAGCCTCGAGCCCCTGATCGAGCGCCTCCTGCGGGGGGAGCCCTGCCGCCAGGCCGAGCTGGAGGAGGCGGCCGCGGCGCTCGCGCCCGACGAGCTGGAGGCGGCCCTCGCGCGCTGCGCGGAGGGAGCGTTGACCCCGCTCCGCCACGCCCTCCTGCGCGCCCGGGTCCCCCTCGCCTAGGGCCAGCCCGGGGAGCTCGGCGCCACGGC
>CALDQK010001305.1 GCA_937911525.1 uncultured bacterium | reverse complement strand
GGCGCAGCCGCAGCACCGGCAAGCGGCGCGCGCGAGACGAGGAGAGCGAGCGCCCTCGCCTGCGCGACCCGGCCGAGCCCGGCCGCAAGACGAGCAAGCGACGCGCGCGAGACGAGGAGAGCGAGCGCCCTCGTCTGAAGGACCCGGCCGAGGCCACCCGCAAGACCGCCAAGCGAGACGTGGCTCGCGACGACCCCGCGAGCGAGGGCGGCTCCAGCGGCTCCAAGGGCCGCCGCAGCGGGCGCCGCCGCAAGGAGGCGCGCAGCCAACGCGCCACGGGGGCCACCGAGGCCAAGGATCCCAAGGGACCCAAGGACCCCGAGGAGGACACCCACCGCTTCGACGTGAAGTCCCTCGCCGAGGCCAGCCAGGGGAAGTCGGCGCGCCTGAAGAGCCAGCGCCTCGAGCAGACCTTCGGGGCCAGCGCGACCCAGGAGGGCACGCGCCGCTTCGACCCCGACGCGCTGGCGGCCGCCTCCAGCCGCCCCGTGGGGCGCCGGCCCCTGCTCCTCCCGGCCCTGGCCCTGGGCGCCTTGAGCGTCGTCGCCGTGGGCGCCTTGAGCCTGATGCGCGAGGACTCCCTCCCGCCGCCTCCACCCCCGCCGCCCGGCCCGAGCCCAACCGACGTCGCGCAGGTCGACACGGCGGCCTCGGGCGCCCCCCTCGCCGACGTCCAGCAGCAGGCGCGCGCCCTCGAGGCTCGCGAGGACTACGCCGCCGCGCTGACCCTCTATCGCGGGCTCCCGCCAGCCGTGCGCGCCGCCGAGGCCGAGAGCCTCCGGGCGGTCGAGGCGCGCCTGAGCGAGCTCTCGATGTTCGCGCGGGCCGCCGAGCAGACCCTGGAGGCCGCCGAGCCCTTCCGCTCGGCGCCGCCCAACGACCCCCAGCAGGCCGCGCAGCTGCAGCGGATCCTGGCCAAGCTCGAGGGCCTGGTCGAGAGCGCGACCCCGACCCAGCTCGGCTCGCCGGCCGCGCGCCGGCTCCAGCGCGCGCTGGAAGAGCTGGCGCTGACGCGGACCCGGCCCCTCGACCCCAAGGGGCCCGTCCGCCGGCGCGAGCCCCCCGCGCGCACCCAGCGCTTCGCCGAGCAGGCCAAGCAGGGCGCGCAGGTCGTCGAGCAGACGCGCCAGCGGATCCTCGCCGAGAAGGCCCAGATCGAGGAGCGGCGGCGGGCCCGCGAGGCGCGCGCCCAGGCCGAGTCCCGCCGCACGCCCCTGACGGTGGTGGTCGACGAGATCCGCCACGAGGGCTGCCTGGTGGGTGAGTTCGACGAGCGCGGGTTCACGCTCAAGGCCGAGGCCCGGACCCTGGGCTTCCGCTGGCGGGAGGCGCTGCGCGACCACCCCGAGCTGGCGCTCAAGGTGCGCCAGTTCGCCGTCCGCGCGGACTCGGCCCGCGACCAGCTCGACTTCGGCCGCTGGTGCCTCGAGCACCGCCAGTGGAAGGAGGCCCAACAGGCCTTCTCGCGGGCGGTGGTCCTGGACGGGCGGCTGAAGGACCGCGTCCCGGACGTGACGGCGATCGCGCGCTCCAGCCGGGTGTTCCGCGGCAAGGTCGAGCGCACGGCGGGCTCGGGCTCGCTGACCCTGCGCTACGACTTCCGCCTCGCGGCCCACAACGCCGACTGGACGCCCGCCGGCAACGCGGCGCGGGGCGGGGTCCGGGACGGGGCCTATCGCCTGCGCGGCAAGGGGCTGGCCGTCTCGGCCCTCAAGACCGTGGGCTGGGAGAACCACCTCAGCCTGCACGCGACCCTGGGCGCGGCGCAGCCGGGCTCGATGCCCCTGATCGGGCTGACCCTGAAGGCCAACTCCCCCGAGGAGGAGAGCTGGCTGCTCGGGCTGGACCTGGGCCAAATGCAGGTCCTGCTGCTCCGCCGCACGGGCAAGTCCATGAAGGTGATCGAGCGGCGCGAGCTGCGCGCGGGCGAGGAGGACCCGATCCTGGCGCTCGAGGTGATGGGCGACCGGCTGCTGGCTCGCGTCAACGGGCGGGCGATGTTCCTCCGCTCGATCTCGGTCCCCTGGGGGCGGACGCGCCTGCTGCTGGGCGTGCGCAGCCTGAACAAGGGCGGCTCGTGTCAGGCCGACTTCAGCCGCTGCCAGGTGGTGGGCGCCGTGCGCCAGGAGTGGATTCGCAAGGCCTTCGGCGAGTTCGACGACCACCTGCGCGCCTTCCTGGCCCGGAGCGAGGACCTCGACGTGTTCGCGCGCCCCGAGCAGAGGCCCCAGGAGCCGAAGCTCAGCTGCGAAGACGAGTTCGGGCTGGAGCGCGTCCCGGCGGAGGCCCGCGCCCACGAGCGGCGCGGGCGGGTCAAGCTCGGCCTCGGCAAGCCGCTGGACCTCTTGGCGGCGGCCAACGCCTTCGCCAAGGCCGTCGAGCTGGCGCCCAACTACGCCGCCGCCCTCTACCGACGCGGGCTGGCGCTCGAGCGCCTCGGCCAGCGCAGCCTGGCGATCGACGAGCTGGAGCGCGCGGTGCGCGCCTGCCCGCACTTCTACGAGGCCCGCGCCGCCCTGGCGCGCGTCCTGGCCGGCAGCGAGCGCCTGACCGAGGCCGAGGCCGCCGTGCGCAAGGCCCTCGAGGACCGGCCCGACCACGCCCCGGCTCGCTCGGCCCTGGCGCTGATCTACTTCCGCCGCGGCGACCTGGAGCGCGCCCGCGAGCAGCTCGACCTGGCCCTGGCCCTCGACCCCAGCGACGAGGGCGTGCGCTCCTTCCGGCGCAACGTGACCAACGTCCTGCGCGGGCCGCCCTGGGAGACGACCTACAGCGCGCGGACCCGCCACTACCAGGTCAAGAGCGACATCTCGCAGGCGCGCGCGGACGAGTACGCGCGCGAACTGGAGACGATCCGCGCCAGCTACGAGCGCTTCTTCCAGGTCACCGAGCGGCCCCAGGCCAAGCGGGCCACGGTCTTGATCTTCGACACGGAGGAGGGCTTCCAGAGCTACGCCGAGCTCTCGACCGACGACCGCGTCGAGTCGCTCCTCGGCTGCTACCTGCGCCGCTACGACCAGCTCCTGCTCTACGAGGACAAGGACGACGCGACCCGCGCCGAGACGCGGCGCGTGCTCTACCACGAGGCCTTCCACCAGTTCCTCGAGCCCCTGATCCCCGACGTGCCCTTCTGGCTGAGCGAGGGGATGGCGGAGTATTTCGGCTCGACCCGGATCGAGGAGGGCCAGGTCGTCGAGCGCGGCGCCAAGCTGCCGGCTCGCCTGCGCGACCTGCGCAAGTTCGTGAGCGAGCGCGGCAGCCCGCTCTCGATTCCCGGGCTGATGCGCGAGTCGCCGAGCGAGTTCTACAGCGGCCCGGTGGCGGTCAAATACGCCCAGGCCTGGGCCGTCGTGCACTTCCTGATGCACGGCGCCAAGGACGAGTGGCGCGCGCGCTTCGTCCGCTACCTGCGCGCGCTCTTGGCGGGCAAGTCGCCTCGCTCGGCGCTGGTCGCCTGGAAGGGCGTCGACTGGCAGGCCTTCGAGAAGGCCTGGTGGGCCCACGTGAAGGGGCTTTGAGCCGGCGGACCGCCGCGCCCGAAACTCCAGTTCCTGATCCGCGGCACTTCGGCTAGACGCTATGAGGGCCGCCAAGGCGTCAGAGGGGTCGACCAGACTCCCTGAC
>CALDQK010001304.1 GCA_937911525.1 uncultured bacterium | reverse complement strand
AGGACTACCACCGCGCCTTCCAGATCAAGGACGACGAGCCGCAGACCGTGCGCGAGCTGGCCGAGATCGAGGCAGCCCGCGGACGAGACCGCAACTCGGCCATGCTCTTCGCGCGCTTCGCGCACCTCATGATCGGCCAGCAGAACTTCGGGCTCGCGCGCGAGGCCCTCGAGCGCGCCTCGCAGCTCGAGCCGGCGCTGCCCCAGGTCGCGCAGCTCCAGCAGAAGCTGAGCACCGCTCAGGGTTAGGTCTCCCCGCCATTCAAAACGCATGCCAGCTCCCCATGAGGGCGGCGCGCGCGTGGGGCGGCTGGGCTTAACGAAAACCGAACTGCGCAGTTCACCTCGCCTCTCCGCGCGCCTAGCTTCGTGTTCGCTCGAAGTGCGAGCAGGAGGTGACCATGTTGGCGCGCATGCAGGCCGCGGGGCTGGAGGGGATCTCTGGCTATCCGGTCGAGGTTCAAACCTACGCTCGGCAGAAGACCCCTCGCTTCAGCGTGGTCGGGCTCCCCGACGCGGCGCTGCGGGAGGCCCGCGATCGGGTCAAGGCCGCGATCCTCTCTTCGGGCTTCGACTTTCCGCCCATGGAGCTCACGACCAACCTCACGCCGGCGCGTCGGCGCAAGGACGAGGGCTCGGCCTTCGACTTGCCCATGGCGCTCACGATCCTGGCGGCGATGGATTCGGGGCTTCCGGCCTCGTGCCTGGAGCGCGTGGCGGCTCTGGGCGAGCTGACGCTCGGCGGCGAGACCCGTCCAGTGCGCGGAGCGCTCGCCGCGGCCGAGACCTTGGCTGCCTGTGATCCGCTTCCCGAGATGCTGCTCGTCCCCTCGGCCAACGCCGAGGCCGCTGCCTTTGGCTGCGGGGGGCGCGTGCCCGTGGTCGAGGTCGATACGCTCGCGCAGGCCGTCGCGATCCTGACGAAGAAGGCGCCTGCGACCCCGGTCGAAGTCGACGTCGAGCGGATCCTCGCCGCGCCCGCCGCCTGCGACGCCCTCGACCTGCGCGAGGTGCGGGGCAACGACGCTGCCAAGCAGGCGCTCGAGGTCGCCGCCGCCGGGGGTCACGATCTGCTCTTCATTGGCCCACCGGGCGCCGGCAAGACCATGCTCGCGCGGCGCCTGCCGGGGCTGCTCCCGCCGCTGCGGCTGGAGGAGGTGCTCGAGGTCTCGCGCGTGCACGCGATCGCGAGCGGGGTCGACCCAGAGCGCGCCAACAGCTTGGTCCGGCGCAGGCCCTTTCGCGCTCCCCACCACACGGCCAGCTACGCCTCGCTGGTCGGCGGCGGGAGCTTCCCGCGGCCGGGGGAGATCTCGTTGGCCCACAAGGGCGTGCTCTTCCTCGACGAGCTGCCCGAGTTCAGCCCGCGCAGCCTGGAGGCGCTGCGTGAGCCGCTCGAGGAGCGCCGGATCACGGTGGCGCGCTCGCGGGGTTCCATGACCTTCCCCGCCGAGTTTCAGCTGGTCGCGGCCATGAACCCCTGCCCTTGCGGCTACCTGGGCGTTCACAGCGCCGGCAGGTCCCTGCGCTGCAAGTGCCCGCCCCTGGCCGCCGAGCGCTACCAGCAGCGGATCTCTGGCCCTCTGCTGGACCGGATCGACCTCGTGGCGCGGCTGCAGCCCGTCCCGCCGGCGCTCTTGCAGGCTCCGCCGGGTCCCGACGAGAGCTACACCAGCGAGGCGGTGGCGCGACGCGTGGGTCAGGCGCGCGCGATCCAGCGCGAGCGCGCGGGTCGGCTCAACGCGCGGCTCGACGCTCGCGCGCTGCGGCGGACCCTCGCGCTGACGCCGGCGGCCAAGCAGGTCCTGCTGCGGGCGGGAGAGCAGAGTCTGCTCTCGGGGCGCGGGCTGGCGAAGGTCCAGCGCGTCGCGCGAACGCTGGCGGACCTCGACGGGCAGGCCAAGGTCGACCGCGAGCACGTGGCCCGGGCCGTTCACCTCAGGGCGGGCGAGCGGCGGGCGGCGTGAGGGGCCCGCAGGCAGAGCGGGCTAGCGAGCCAGGTCGTGCCGAGGACGGCTCAGCCTGCGGGCTAAGGAACGAAGAGCTCGGCGCCCGCGATCGCGGCGCCGCGCTCGTCGACGCCCCCCACGATCAGCACTCGGCCGTCGAAGAGCCCCGTCGCGGTGTGACGGTGGCGGGCGCGGTTCATCGTGCGATCGGCCGTGCGACCGAAGCTGCCCTGGATCCCGCTCGTGTTGCTCGTGTTCAAGAGGTTGGTGAAGCTGAACACCTCCCCCTCGTCCTGGGGCAAGCCAGAGCTGCCCAGGCCGCCCACGATCACGGCGCGGTTGGTCTCGACCAGGTAGGCCGAGCGGTGCTGGCGGCGGGCCACGATCATGGCCGGCTTGTCGGAGAGGACGAGCCGGTCGGGGCGGTCGAGGTCGAGCAGCTCGGCGTCCTGGCGCAGGGTCGTGCCTTGGCCGCCGCTGATCAGGACCCGTCGCGAAGTCGTCGAGAAGGTGACGCTCGCGCCGCTGCGGGCAGAGGCCAGGGTCAGGCTCGAGACGGCCAGGTTCTGGAAGGGGTCGAGGTTGATCGCCGTGCTCTGGGCGCCGCTCGGACCCGTGCCTGGGCCGATCGCGAAGTTGCTGAAGGTCGCGACCGCTTCGAAGTCGGTCCGCCCCTCGGGGAGCGAGGCGATCGTGCTGAAGGTCCTGGAGACCGGGTTCCACTCCTCGACCTGAGCGACGGGGTTCCCGCTGGCGTCGGTGCCGCCCAGGACCAGGATCCGGGGGAAGTTGGGCCTGCCGAACACGGCCAGGACGGGGTCTCGGCGCGGAATCGCGAGGCTGCCAGCGGCCTCCCACTGGTCGGTAGCGGTCGAGTAGACCTCGGCCTGGGCGACGAGGCCGCTCGCGTTGGCGCCGCCCGCGACGAGGATCCGCGTGTCCGGCAGGAGCACCGCTTCGTGGCCGGCGCGGGCCGTCAGGAGGGGCGCCTTGTCGCTGAAGGTGTCCGCGAAGGGGTCGAAGAGCTGGACGCTGTTCGTGGCGCTGCTGACCTGGCTCGTCCCGCCGACGATCAGCACGTTGCCTCGCGAGTCGAGGGTCGCGCTGTGATCGGCCCGGGGCTGAGGGATGCTCTCGAGCAGCTCGAAGCTGCTGGTGATCACGTCGGCGTCGGGCAGGTAGCGCTCGGCGCCAGCCTGGCCGCCGACCACGAGCGTGAAGCCAGGTCCGTAGGCCACCGCCGCGGGCGCCGTGCGCGAGGTCCCGCTGGGGTCGGCGATATCGACCCAGGTGTTGCTGGCGAGCTCGTAGCGCTCGACCGTCGTGGTCGAGTCGCTGGCGCCGGTGCCGCCGAAGGCGACGACGGAGCCGTCCACGTAGACCAGCCCGGGCCGGCGCCGCGCGCGCTTCATGGAGGCCACGCTGAGGCTGCTTTGGCTGACGGGGTCGTAGATCTCTGCGTTGGAGAGGGCGCCCGTGTCGCTGCCGAGGGTGTTCGTGCCGCCGGCGACGAAGATCCGCCCGTCGGGCAGGAGCACCGCTCCGTGCTCGCTTCGGCCGACCAGGAGCTGACCCGCGCTGGTCAGCGAGGTCTGCGCCGCGCCGCTGACGATCGCTGCGTCCTGACGGGCCGCTCCGCCGCTGCTCCCGCCCAGGAGCACGACGCGTCCGTCGCCCAGGCGGGTCGCCGTCGCTCCTGCCCGAGCTGCGAGGCTGCTCGTGTAGGCGGCTTGGACCGTTCCGCCGCTGCTGCTCGGGGTGTAGAGCTCGACGGCGTTGACCGCGGCGCCGGCGCCGTCGTTGCCGCCGAGGATCAGGGCGCGACCGTCGCTGAGGGGCGCGACGAGCGCGAGGGTCCGCGCGGTGGTCAGGCCCGTCGCGGGCGAGCTGCGCTGGCCGTTGCCGTTCCCGACGCTGAGCAGATCGACGGCGCCGCTGACGCCGCCCGCCTCGGTCCCGCCGACGCAGAGCACCCCGCCCCCGACGAGGCGGTTCGCCGCGACGCCGGTGCGGGGGGTGGAGAGGCCAGCGATCACGTCGACCCGGTCGAGGTGGGGCTGGTAGCGGTAGGCCTGGGCGCTGAGGGCGCCGGACGCGTCGCGCCCGCCCGCGATCAGGACGCTCCCGTCGGCGAAGACCTCGCCGATCGCCTCGTCGGCGACGAGGCCCGTCAGGCTGGTGTCCTTGACCAGGCGGTCGGTCAGGTCGACGACGATCGGCGCGGTGTCCGTCGGGACCGAGCCCTCGCCGAAGCCGAACACCCTCACGATCACGTCGCGGTGCAGGCCGGGGCCGAGATCAGCGAGGGGGTCCCAGAAGAAGTTGAAGCGCTCGCCCTCGGGGCGGGAATCCGAGCGGGGGTCATGGACGAGCCGGACGTTCCACTTGCCGATGGCGGCCCGGAACTTGGTCCAGTTGGCCGTCGGCTGGCGACCGACGAGGACGAACTTGTCCTCGCGCTCGCGGAAGATGATCATGTCGCCGACGACATGGCCCGCCGGCGTGACCGGCACGAAATGCTTGGCGCGGTTGAGATCGAAATTGCCGAAGGCATTGATGCCGACATGGGCGAGAAACGCCGCGGCATCCGGCCCCTCGACGATCAGTTCGTCCATGTGGTGGGTCTGGTCGAA
>CALDQK010001303.1 GCA_937911525.1 uncultured bacterium | reverse complement strand
GGCAGTAGAGCTCGCCCAGCAGCTCGAGCAGGTGCGCCAGGGGGTCGCGGCCGGGGTGGGGGTCGAGGTTCAGGGCCAGGTGATCCCGCTTGCCGAGGATCTTGCGGACCAGCCCGCTCAGGACCTGCTTGGGCCCGACCTCGAGGAACACGCGCGCGCCGCGGGCGTAGAGCGCCTCGACCGTCTCGACCCAGCGAACGGGCGCGGTGATCTGCTCGGCCAGGGTCCGGCGGACGGCGGCGGGGTCGGCCGGGTAGGGGGCGGCCTCGACCGAGGACAGGACCCGCTCGGGCGCGGGCGCCGCGAAGGCTCGCTCGGCCAGGAAGGCGCGCCACTCGGCGGCGACGGGGGCCATGAGCGGCGAGTGGAAGGCGCAGGCGGTCGGGATCGGGCGGGCCGGCAGGTCGAGGGCCTGGCAGCGGGCGGCCAGCGCGTCGATCGCCTCGGCGCTGCCGGAGACCACCGTCTGGCGCGGCGCGTTGAGGTTGGCGGGGACCGCGACGCCCTCGATCCCCTCGAGCAGGTCGGCGGCGCGGCGCGGGGTCGCGCGGAGGGCGAGCATCTTCCCCGGGGCGCGCGCGCTGGCTCCGCCCAGCAGGCGCCCGCGCTCGGCGCTGAGCGCGAAGAGCTCGCTCAGGTCGTAGGCCCCGCCCGCGTGCAGGGCGACCAGCTCGCCGTAGCTGTGCCCCGCCAGGTAGCGCGGGCGGAGGCCGAGGCGCGTCAGCGCGGCGTGGGCGGCGGCGTCGATCAGCCCCACGGCGGGCTGGGCGTTCTCGGTCGCGGTCAGCTCCTCGCTCAGCGCGGCCGCCGCGGCGGGGGCGGCGCGTCCGAGCGAGAAGCGCTCGCGCAGCGAGCGGCCGAGGGCGACGCTCGCGACGCCGTCGGCCTCCTGCAGCGCGGCGTCGAAGCCCGGGAGCGAGCGCAGGGCGTCGCCCATGCCGACGTACTGGCTGCCCTGCCCGGGGAAGAGGAAGGCCAGGGCGTCGCTGGTCCAGCCTCGCGAGAGGAAGAGCCCCTCTCCGCGGCGGGGGCGCTCGCCGGCGGCGAGCAGCTCGCGGGCCCGCTCGAGGCGCTCGCGCAGCTCTGCGGCGTCGTCGCAGCGCAGCGCCAGGCGGGCCGGCCCGCTCGCGGCCGGCGCCTGGGGCGAGGACCCAGCCAGCACGCGTGCGACCTCTGCGCGCAGGGCGTCGGGGTCGGCCGCGGCGAGGCAAAAGAGCGAAGGCTGGCCCGAGTTGCTCACCTGAGCCGAATCGTATCGGCCTCGACAGGGGGGCTGGTGAACCAAGGGGGCCGAATACCAGACAAAGCGGCGCACGAGGCGAGACGAAGCCGCGGCGGGGGGCGAAGCGCATGCCAGCGGGCGGCGAGCCACAACGCGAGTCCCGCAGAGACCGTGCTCCGTCCCTAGGACGGGTGTGCGCTGGAGCGTTTCGCGCGGATCGCCTCGCGCGGGCGCGGAGAGCTCGCGTCCGCGTCCGCGAAGCGCAAGCCAAGCGCCGGTTTGCCGCAAGCGGCGAGCTCGGCGGGTCGTGTCCCGTCCCCAGGACGGGTGTGGTGAGTCGTGTCTCGCCAAGGTCCCTGGGGGCTGGCGAAGCGCATGCCGAAGCGCGGAGCGTGGCAAGCCCAGGCGGCGGAGGGCTCTGTGCCGTCCCTGGGACGGAGGTCAGGGGCCAGCGCGCGACGAGCGTCTCTCGGTGTATTGCTGCTGTGAATCGAATCGAGCGGGGTCGCTGAGGACGGCAAGCCCCATGCCAGCGCGCGGCTACTCGGGCTGCCAGCGGCCGCGCAGCACGTCGTCGGCCCAGGCCTGGCCCGTAGCGGCGTCGACCATCTTGCCGCCGAGGTTGCTGTACTTCGCCAGGTTGCGGCCGACGGCGGCCGTGTCGAGGCGGAGCCCGCGCCGCTTGAGCTGGGTGAGCTGCACGTACCAGCCGCGCTGCTCCTCGGCCCACATGAAGGCGCGGTCGTGCAGGTAGCGGTCGACCCAGTCGTCCACGCCGGCCGCGATCTGCCGCTTGGCGTGGACCTGCTCGTGGAGGATCGTCGCCTCGAAGATCGGCGTCCCCGGCGGGTGCTTCTTCAGCCAGCCGTCCAGGTCAGGGGTGTAGCAGGCGTCGCCGATCGTCGAGATCGAGGTGCGCGACTGGAAGGGGAAGGCCGCCTTGCCCACGATCCGGGTCAAGGGGCGGTAGCGAGCCGGCAGCGGGTGAACCTTGGCTCCTCGCTCGTCGGGCTGGTAGCGCGAGCGGCCCGAGCTCTGCTTCGGATCGGCCTGGGCCTGCTGCTGCGAGTCGCCGCCGCCGCCGGAGTCGCCGCGGGCGGCAGGCTCGGCGCGGGCGTGCTCCTGGCCCCCGCCCTCGTCCGCGCGGCGGATCTCGATACAACCGGCGCTGCTCGCCGCCAGCGCCGCCAGGCTCAGGCACCCAATCCAGGTCTTCATGGCTCCTCCAAGGGCCAGCATGGTGCCGCCTCGGGCGCGCGGGGTAAAGGCGCGGCCGGGCTGGGTATCCTCTGGGGGTGCCGGAATCGAAGCGCTCCCTCCGCACCTTCGCTGCCCTCCTGGTGGCCCTCCTCCTGGGGCTCGGGCTCTTCCTCGTCTTGCGGGACGAGGCGCCCGATCCGGCGGAGGCGCCTCGCGCCAGCTCGACGCCCTCGCCGGAGGCGCCCTCGCCGCGCCGCTCGGTCGCGCCTGGACCCGAGCCGCGCGCGACCCGCGCAGCCGGCGCTGCGGCGAGCCCTGGGTCGCCGACTCCTCGGCCGCGGCTACCCGACGCGGCCCCGGCCGGGTGGCCGCTCTCGGTCGCCCTGCGGGTGACCCTCGACGGCGAGCCCGTGGCGGCCCAGGTCAGCGCCCAGAGCGGGGGCGCCGTGGCGCGGGTGACCTGCGACGAGCGCGGGCGCGGGCGGCTCGCGCTGCCCCGCGACGCCCGGCTGGACCTGCGCGCCGAGGCCGGCGGCGTGCGGCGCTTCGCCGTCGACCTGCTCGAGCCCGGGGCGCCGATCTATCCCAGCCTGGACGTGGAGGAGACGGCCTCCTTGGAGATCGGCGAGGCGCCGATCCAGGAGGACTTCACCCCCGCGCCGGCGGGGGGCGTGCTCGACTTCGCGGCCATGGTGGTCGAGCCGGACCAGCTCGTGGGGCGGGAGCTGCGGATCGCGCTCGTGTCGCGGCTCCTCGTGCGCGGGAAGGTCCTCGACGCGGAGGGCCAGGGAGCCGGCGGGGTGAAGGTCCTCCTGGGTCGGAGCCTCAGCGCCACGAGCGAGGACGACGGCGCCTTCGCGCTCCGGGGTCCCGTGGGGAGCTTCGGGCCCTTGGACGAGGTGTGCGCGGACGCGGGCGCGGGGGGCTACGCCTCGGCGCCCCCTGAGGAGGGCGAGCAGGACGGGTGCCTGGTGTTCGAGGTCGGGGAGCTGCGGCTGCGCGGGGGCGCCACCCTGGAGGGGCGCGTCACCGACGAGCAGGGGCGCGGCCTGCCGGCTTGGATCCGCGCGGGCGTGGGCGGTGTGCTGGCCCAGCGGGGCTGGACCCTGCGCGCCGACGCCGAGGGGCGCTTCGCGCTGGTCGGCGTGGACGAGCGCGAGGACGCCTGGGTCGACCTGGAGCTCGTGGTGCGCCATCCAGGCTACGCGCCCTTGCGGGTCCAGGCCTCACGGCCCTTGCAGGGGGAACCCCTGCGGCTGAGCCTGGCGCCGCTGGCGCGCTGCCGCGGGCGCGTGGTCGACGCCAGCGGTCGACCGCAGCGGGCGCGCCTGCGGCTGGTGCGCGATCCGCGCGAGCTGGCTCGTCGCTACGGCGTCCACCAGGGCGGCGGGCACCTGGACGCGCTCCTGGACGACGGGCGCGGGGCGGCCTTCGACGGCGGCCCGGGCCGGAGCGCCGAGCGCCTGCGCCACACCGACGATCAGGGGCGCTTCGAGCTGGAGCTCGGCGAAGGCGAGTCCCGCTGGCTCCTGGTCCGCGCGGCGGGGCACGGGGAGCGGGTGGTCGAGCTGCGCGGGAGCGAGCAGGAGCTGCGGGTCGAGCTCCCCAAGGGCCTTCCGCTGGCTGGCACCCTGCACACCGCCGGGAGCGGCGAGCCCCTCGACTACCGCACCCTGATCGCGGCGCCGGCGGGGCAGCACCCCGACCAGGCGCTGGAGCGGGCGCCCGCCTTCCGCGGCGAGACCCGCTCACTGGCCGCGGGCGAGTCGCCGACCGCGCTGGGAGCGGCGGAGGTGCGCGAGGGGCGCTTCCGGGTCGAGGACCTCCCGCCCGGTCGCTGCGACCTCTACGTGCTCGGCGTGCAGGAGAACGCCTGGCGGCCGATCCTGGTGGCCGAGGGGGTCGAGGCGGGGCGAGAGGACCTCACGCTCCGCTTTCCCGTCCCGCCCAAGGGCACGATCCGGCTGCGCGTCCTCGACGCCCAGGGGCAGCCGGTCGAGAACCCGGGCGCGATCCTGCGCGACGAGGCGGGCGAGCAGATCGGCTACGGCGCCGCGGGCGGCAAGCCCGGCGAGCTGCTGGTCGAGACCTGGAGCTTCGGGGCGCTGAGCCTCGAGGTGCGAGCCGTTGGCTACCTGCCCGTCCAGCGGACCCTGAACCTCCAGCCCAACCAGAACCTGGACCTGGGCCGGGTCGAGCTCGCCGCGGGCGGCGCAGCGATCCGGCTCGAGGTCCGCGGGCGGCACCGCTTCAGCTCGGTCATGGTCGAGGCCCAGGACCCGCTCACGCGCAGCTGGGTCCACGCGGGGTCGTCGCTGGACGGCTCGCGCGAGGTGTTCCACCTCGCGCCTGGGGCTGCCCGGGTGCGGCTGCTCTGCTACGGCGCCGGCGAGGAGCCGCTCAGGACCTTCCTGCGAGAGGTGCCCCTCGCGCCGGGGGCGAGCGCAGAGCTCACGATCGAGGTCCGCCGGGACTGACTGACCCCTTACTCGCTGGGGTTCAGCTTCGCGCGCAGGGTCTTGCGGTCGATCCCGAGGATCTGGGCCGCCCGGGTCTTGTTTCCGTCGACGCTCTCGAGGACGCGCTGAGCGTAGTCCTGCTCTACCTCCCTCAGGGTCCGGGTCAGGTCATCCTCCGCCCCGGACGCGCTGAAGCGCATGAAAGGCGGCAGGTCGGCCACGTCCACCACGTCGCCTTCCGTCATGACCACGAGCCGCTGCACGGCGTTCTCGAGCTCGCGCACGTTGCCGGGCCACGAGTGGGAGCGCAGCCCAGCCAGCGCGCGCTGCGTGAAGCGGATCGGCGGGCGTCCGTGCTCCTTGGCGAAGCGCTGGGCGAAGTGCCCCGCGAGCAGCACGACGTCTTCCTCACGCTCTCTCAGAGGGGGGAGCTCGAGGCGCAGCACGTTGAGCCGGTAGAAGAGGTCTTGGCGGAAGCCTCCTGTGTCGATCAGGGCCTCGAGGTCCTTGTTGGTGGCGGCCATGACGCGCACGTCCACCTGACGGGGCTTGGAGGAGCCGACGACCGTCAGCTCGCGCTCCTGGAGCACGCGCAGCAGCTTGACCTGCATGGCCGGTGAAGTCTCGGCGATCTCGTCGAGGAAGAGGGTCCCGCCCTCCGCGGTCAGGAAGAAGCCCGTGCGGGACTTGCTGGCCCCCGTGAAGGCACCCTCGACGTGGCCGAAGAGCTCGCTCTCGAGCAGCTCGTGGGGGATCGCGCCGCAGTTGACCGAGACGAAGGGGGCGTTCTTCCGCTCGCTCTCGTAATGGACGGCTCGCGCGACCAGCTCCTTGCCGGTGCCGCTCTCGCCGAGCAGGAGCACCGTGGCGCTGCTGCTGGCGGCCTTCTCGATCTCCCGGCTCAGGCGCTCCATGCGCGGTGAGTCGCCCAGGAGCCCGTGACGGGCCGCGGCTTGGGTTGGGGGGGCAGGAGCGCGGGAGGCGACGAGCTCGAGGCTGCCGCGGACGGCGGAGAGCAGCTCCTCGTCTGTGAAGGGCTTGGTCAGGTAGTCGGTGGCGCCGCCCTTGATCGCGCTCAGGGCGCCTTCGACGTTGGGGAAACCCGTGATCACCATGACCGCGGTGTCCTTGAAGTTCTCGACGACGTGCCGGACGAGCTCCAGGCCGTTCGCGCGGGGCATCTTGACGTCCGTGATCACGAGCGAGATCTGCTCGCGCTCGAGCAGGCTAACGGCGTCCGCGACGCTCTCGGCCGTCCGCACCGCGTAGCCCTCGGGCACGAGGTTGCGCCGCAGGAGTTCTCGGGTCTCAGCGGAGTCGTCGACCACCAGGATGCGCGTCTCGGCAGCGCTCACTCGGACTCCTTGCTCGGGCTACAGGGCAAGGAGACCTCGAAGCGGGTCCCCCGTCCGGGCTCGCTCGTGACGGCGACCGAGCCGCCGTGGGCGGCCACGATCCCATGCACGACCGAGAGGCCGAGGCCGGTCCCCTCGCCGACGTCCTTGGTGGTGAAGAAGGGCAGGAAGACCCGCTCGAGGTCCTCGGACGCGATCCCTTTGCCCGAGTCCTGCACGCCGACGTGGATGGCTCCTCCCTCGTGGCGCGCGCTGATCTCGAGCACTCCACCGCCGGGCATGGCCTGCACGGCGTTGACCAGGAGGTTGAGGAAGACCTGCTGGAGCTGGGACGGGTCCGCCTGGATCGGGGGCAAGGTCGCGGGCACCTGGCGCGAGATCGTGACCGAGGCCGTCGCGCAGCGCGGCTCGACCAGGGCGATCGCCTGGTCGAGGGCCGCGTCGACCTTGGCCTCGACCTTCCGCTGCGGGCTCTGGCGCGAGAACACGAGCAGGTTGCGAATGATCTCTCGCGCGTAGAGCGCCGCCTTGATCACCCGCTCTACGTCTGCGCGGGTCGACTCTTCTAGCTCGGGGGCCTTGGCCGCTAGCTGGGCGAAGCCGAGGACGCTGGCCAGGGGCTCGTTGAGCTCATGAGCGACCCCCGCCGCCAGGAGCCCGATCGTCGCCAGCCGGTCGGTGTGGTGCAGCTGGGTCTGGAGCCGAACGCGCTCGGCCTCGGCTCGCTTGCGCTCGATCAAGGAGGCCAGCTCGCGCGCGACGGCGTCGATCAAGTGCTGCTCCTCCGGGAGGAAGGCAGCTGAGGCCTCGCAGCCTGCGTGGAAGACCTCGACCCAGCCAGCGCCCTGCCCGCCGAGCAGGATCGGAGCTCTGAGGACCTCTCCGCTAGCGGAGAAGTCGGCCGAGCGGAAGGTCTCGCCTTCGACCGAGATCCGGGCCGAGGTCGCCTCCGGCTCTTGCCACGCCGCGGGGAGGAGCTCCACGATTCGCTCCAGGGCCTCATGGAGGGGCAGCGGCTCTGCCGCGATCTGAGCGATCTGGTAGACGCAGGTCAGCTCCTTGACCCGCTCGGTCAGGGCCGCCTGGGTCTGCTGGTGGCCGAGCTCGTTGCCCAGGGCCAACGCGAGGAGGTCCGCGTGCTCGACTGCGCGCGCGTCGAACGCTCCCCGGGGGCCGCTCCGCAGGAGGAGGACCCCCCGAACCCGCGGCGTGACCTCGAAGGGGAGGAGCACCTCGTCGGGAGTCCAGGACCCGCCGCGGGGGGCGACTCCCGCCGCCGTCGTCAGAGAGAGCGCCTCGGTGAGGCGCTCGCTTAGCTCACCCTCGGCCTCGGGCGCTAGCGAGCTCGGCTCGCCGCCCGGCGGGAAGCACCAGCGCTGGGTTCGCTCTCCCTCCTGGAGCCACACTTCGAGAGACCCACACACCGTCGTGCTGAGGATCGCCTGCGCGAACCTGGACAGGAGGCTCGCGCGCGGCTCTGAAGCTGCGCTTGGGCTCGAGAGGACGCGCAGGAGGAGGGCGGTGTTCTCGTGGAGCATGTCCTCGCGAGCCCTCCCGAGGCAGCGTGTGGGTCTTGATCCTGGGCGGTCCCCGAGCTCGCGCGAGGGGCCAGCCTCAGCTCGCAGCATAGGAAGCAGTTGGCGCCCGGGCGAGACCTTCGGTCACGATCAGCGGCCCGCTGCGCGGGATCGCGTCTGCGGTGGAAGCAAGCGCGCTGGGACAGGTCTGCGTGAGCCACGAGGCGCTCGCGCGAGACCTCCCCGCCAGCGACCGCGGAGCCCTCCTCCACGGAGTCGACGACGTGGAGCAGAGTGAGCTCCGACTTCCCCTGGCCTAGAGCCCCCGCCAGCCGGAGAGCGTGCTCGGAGTGACTCGAGCCGTCGAGCGGGATCAGAGGCGTTCGAAGGGGGGCATGGGAGCTCCTCGGCAGGCGCTTGGTGGGTCACGAGAGGGAGCTGAGCACGAGCCCTGCGGCGAAGAGGCCGTAGAGCGCGAGGAGCGCGCCGCCTGCTCGCCGACTCAGCTGGTAGTCGATTCGCAGCATCAGGATCGAGAGCGCGATGGTCCCCAGCAGGATCACGATGCTCCACAGGACCGGGCCTGCGATCTCCACCTGGATGTCCCCCACGATCAGGACGGGGACGGCCAGGCAGACGGTGAGGTCGAAGCTGTTGCTGCCATAGACGTTCGAGAGGCAGGCGGAGCCAGCCCCGCGGCGGGCAGAGACGATGCTCAAGAAGAGGTCTGGGATCGAGGTCCCGGGCGCGAACACGAGCGCAGAGATCAGGACCATGCCGAGGCCCAGTCCGGCGGCTACCTGCGTCCCGAGCCACACCATGGCGTGGCAGAGGCCACCGATCGCGGCGACACCGACGACGAGCGTCACGACGACCTTCCACGGAGGCATGAGGCTCGGCTCTGGCTCGGGCTCCTCCTGGCTGTTGAGCATCAGGCTCAGGACGTAGACGTAGAGCGCGTAGCCGCCGAGCAGGATCAGGGCGTCGGTTCGGGTGAGCCGGCCGTCCTCGAGCAGACCGACCAGGAGCAGGCAGAGCACGAGGTAGGCGACGCAGTCGCGGGACACGACGACGCGCGCCACTCGCAGGGGCTCGCTCGTGGCGAACGCGCTGGCACCCGGAATCACGGTGATGTTGAAGATCGCGCTCCAGAGGATCACCATCAGCCCGATCTCGAACTGGCCGAAGAACCAGGCGCTGATGACGGCTGTGAAGAACTCGGGCGCGGAGCCGGAGATCGCGAGGAGCGTGGCCCCCGAGACGGACTCCGGGATCCCGAGCTTGCTGGCGGCTTCGCCGCAGGCTCCTTCCAGGGCTTCGCACACGAAGTAGATCGCGACGAAGACGACCAGCAGGCCAAGCAGGTGGATCAGGCGCCCTCCTCAGCCCCCCCGAGGCCTCGGGGGGGTCAGGCTCGAGGCCTAGAGGCCCTCGATCTGGTCCCAGAGGGTGAGCCAGCCGAGGGTCAGGAAGAAGGCAGCGAGAGCAAGTGCGGCGAGGTGAGTCATGGTTCGAGTCCTCCACTGGAGAAGCTCATTGCGACTCCCGTGCCGACCTAAAGCCTGAACGCGACTCGAGCGGCCGCCCTTGGCAGCGGGGAGATTTCGGCCAGCGGGGAGAAACTCCCCGCTAGCGCTGGGCCGCCTTGCGGCAGGCGTCGGCGGTGGCCGGGTTCTGCTCGCGGAAGCGCTCCAGCGCTTCGGTGGGGAGCACGAGCAGGCGCACGTCGCCTTCGGCGGTGGCGTGCCGGTCGTGGCTGGCGTCGGCCAGGGCGCCCGCGCCGAACACGTGGCCCTCGCGGTGGGTCTCCTCGCCGTGGCGAACCTGGCCCGAGCAGACGTAGCTCAATCGCTGCTTGCTGCCCTCGTCGTGGATCGAGGCGCCGTGCTCGTGCTCGACGACCTCGAAGCAGCGGGCCAGGTCGGCGCGCTGCTCTTCGCTCAGGCAGTCGAGGGGGCCGCAGTCGACCAGGGCTCGCCCGACCGCGCGCGGGTAGACCGAGTCTCGCACCTGGGCGGCGAGGGTCTCGCTCTTGGCCATCACCTCTCCCAGGGCGTCGCGGCGCAGCTCGAGCAGGTTGACCGGGGTCTCGGCTCGGACCGTGGCCGTGCGTCGGCCGCCGAGCAGGGCGGCGATCTCGCCGAAGCAGTCGCCGTGGTCGAGCACCCCGGAGCCGCAGCTCCTCGCCCGCCTCGTTGGCCGTGTAGACGCCCGCGCAGCCGCGCGAGATCAGGAAGAGCGAGTCCCCTGTGTCGCCCTCGCTCACGATCGTCTGCCCCTCGAGGAAGGTCCGCGAGACGAGCTCCTCGGCCAACTCGGCGAGGAGCTGCTCCTGCGCCCCGGCCAGGGCCGGGACCCGGCGCAGGAGGCTGAGGGGGTCGAGCTCGAGGCCCTCGAGCGCCTCGTCGCGGAGGGCACGCTCGGCCTCGACCAGCTCGCGGCGCGCCTCGGCGCGGGCCTTGTCGGTCAAGAGGCCCATCTCGGCCAGGTGCTCGAGGTCGTGGGAGACCGCGCGCAGGACCTGCAGCTGCGCCAGGTTGCGCTGCGAGCAGGCGCTGTATTCGGGGAACTCGGCGCTCAGTCGGCCGAGGCGGTCCTGGGCCTGGAAGCGCCAGGCCGAGTAGCGGAACTGGACTCGCGCCAGGGCGCTGGGCGAGATCAGCTCGGCCTCTTCGATCTCGGCGAGCACGCGCTCGACGGCGCCCGCGACCAGGTAGAGGCCGCGGGTGGCCTCGAGGCTGATCGAGAGCCGGCGCGCGCGCAGGCGCTGCGCGAGGCGGTTTATCAGCGGCAGGGGCTCGAGGGCGCTGAGCAGGCGCGACTCCCAGCTCGCCCCCTGGCCGACCGCGCGGTTCTCGGGCAGGGGGTGGCCCGCCTTGGCGTTGTCGCTCAGCCAGTCGTTGTCGTGGAGGAGGGCCTTGGTGGTGGGCTCGGTCAGCTCGCCGTTCTCGAAGCGGCGCAGGACCTCGCGGCGCTCGATCGAGAGCGCGACGCGCGCGACCATCAGCGCCAGCCCGGCGACGTCGTCGCTGATCCCGGCCTTGGCGTCAGCGAGCGCTCCCTGAGCGACCTCCCGTCGCTCGGCGATGTTCTCGCGCAGGTGGCTGAGGACCGTGGGCAGCACCGCGCCTTCGCGCTCGAGGCGATCGACGACCTCTTCGGCGACGCGCACCTGCTCGCGGATCGCGTAGGCGTGGGCGAAGCGGTCCTGCGGGGTCGGCTGGTCGAGCTTGAAGGCCTTGATCAAGGGCTGCATGGTCAGCGCGTTGACCAGGAGCGTGAAGAGCACGATCCCGGCCGAGAGCACGAGCACCGTGCGCCGCATGTGGGGGGGCAGCTCGGGGTGCATGAACACGGTCAGCGCCAGGGCCAGCGACACAGCGCCGCGCAGGCCGCCCCACCACATGACGGTCTGGTAGGGGAGCGAGATCCGCTCCACCGAGCGCTGGACGAAGGGCATGCTGCCGAACACGCCCAGGGCGCGGGCGGCGAGCACGACCAGCACCGCGACCGCGAACAGGGGCAGGAGCGAGACGAACTCGGGCCAGCCGACCTGCTGCACGATCACCAGCCCGACCGCGAAGAAGATCATGCTGTTCATGGCGAAGGCCATGTACTCCCAGAACGAGTGCATGAACTCGCTGACCGAAGGCGAGACCTTGGTCCGCCCGTAGCTCCCCGCCACCAGGCCGGCGCTGACCGTGGCCATGACGCCCGAGACGTGGAGGAAGTGCTCGGCGATCACGAACGAGGCGTAGGCCAGGACCACCGAGAGCGAGATCTCGACGGCCTCGTCGCTGATCACGTAGCCGATCAGGGCGTAGAGGGGCGTGGCGAGGGCGACCCCGACCGCGACGCCGCCGAAGGCCACCAGCGCGAACTTGCCGAGGCCGCCCAGCGCGAGGGAGCCCACGGCGACCTGGCGCCCGAGCGCCTGATCGACCACCACCGCGAGCAGGATGTTGAAGAGCACGATCGCGGTGCCGTCGTTCATCAGGCTCTCGCCCTCGACGAGGATCCCCAGCCGCTTGGGGGCGCCGAGGTCCTTGAAGAGCGCGACCACCGCGACGGGGTCGGTGGCCGAGATCAAGGCGCCGAAGAGGAAGGCCGCGGGCCAGGTCAGGCCGTGGCTCGCCCCGCCCGCTGCCATCACGGCCGCGCCGGTGATCAGGGTCGAGAGGACCAGGGCCGGCACGGCGAGGACGCCGATCGGGAGCAGGTTCTTGAGGAACTGCCGCCCGTCGAGGGCGTAGGCCGACTCGAACACGAGCGGGGGCAGGAGCACGAACAGGATCAGCTGTGGGGTCAGCTCCCCGCCAATGGCGAAGAACCCGAGCACGTCGTGGAGCACGCCGTGGGCTTCGCCGTGCCAGGTGTTGA
>CALDQK010001302.1 GCA_937911525.1 uncultured bacterium | reverse complement strand
GACGATCCTGCTCCGGCTGCGGATCGGCGCGCCCTCGCGGATCAACGTCGAGCGCCAGAGCGTGACCCCCGCCCCCTTCGTGATCGAGGAGCGCACGCTCTACTCGTCGGACTCCTGGCGCTTCGGGCTGCCGACCGTCGCGACCTCGGGCGACCGGACCACAGTCGTCGTCTACGAGGGCGACGAGGGCGACCGCCACAGCGCCCAGCGCTACCAGCTCCGCCTGCAGTACGACCGGGCCCAGGGCGCGGTCACGGGCGGCGCCAGCGAGGAGCGCGACGCCGACACCGGCAACTGGCGCGACCACGAGATCGCGGCCCTGTTCAACGTGCTGGCCGTGCTCGACTCGGGCGAGGGCTCGGTCGAGGTCCGGCTCAGCTTCGACCGCGGCGCGACCTTCGGCCAGACGCACCGGGTCAGCGCGGGCGGCTTCAACGGGCGCCTGATCCAGGCGGCCTTCGCGGCCGACTACACCCTGGCCTGCCTGTTCTGGCGGACCGGGCCCGACTTCACCAGCGAGCTGGTCCTGGTCGAGGGGCGCCCGAGCAAGACCGACGGCACCGGCTCGCCGACCGAGTTCGCCTTCGACGCCCCGGTCGTGATCGAGCGCACCAGCGGCGACGTGACCCCCGTGATCATGGGCACCCAATACTCGAGCGGCGGTGACCTCGTGGTCGGCTACGGCTACTCGCAGATCGTCCCCAACGCGAACGCGAACGCGATCGAGACCAAGAGCCAGTTCCGCTGCGCGACCCGGATCTTCGGCGAGACCGACTTCACCAACACCCTGGTCGAGGAGCTGATCAGCTTCAGCTACGACCCCAGCGTCGCTCTGCGCGGCTCGGGTCAGGGCCTCGAGATCCTCTACGCCTACGAAGCCGCTGACGGGGTGCGCCTCGCCCACAGCAGCGACGCGGGCCAGAGCTTCTCGGCGCCGGTCTCGCTGGGCGACGACACGGCGCACATGCCGACCGTGCTCTGGCGCGAGCAGGGCGGGGCCGCCCGCGCCGACGTCGTCTACCTCCAGCGGGCCCCCGAGGGCAACGAGCTGCACCTCGCCCACTGGGACGACTTCGACCTCGCGAGCGCCCCTGCGACGCATCGCCTGAGCGAGGCGATCCGCACGCCGGGCGCGGGCTCGCGCGGCATGGGCACCACGACCTCGGTCGCCTGGCTCGGCTACGACGCGACCCTCGAGGGCGACGACGTGGTCGTCGTGTTCCAGGAGCAGACCTACGACTTCGTCGACTGCCTGCCGATGCCCATGCCGGCGATCCTCGGCCAGCCGACCCTGGCCAGCTCCCCGCAGGCTGCGGGCTTCACGCCGGCCACCCCGCCCCCCCTCGCGCCGGGGCTGACCACCGCCATGCCGACCCCCGACCCCGCTCACCGCAACCAGCTCAAGCTGATCCGCCTCGACTGAAGCAAGAGTGCAGGAGTCGCGCGCCGAAGCGGCGCCCTCCGGGGCCCGCCTCGGCGCGCACTCGAGGACCTTATTCGTTTCGTCCCAGACGCTTAGGCACGCGAAACGACGTCTGAGAAGGGCTTAGGCCGGGATTGGAGATTGCGTAAGTGACGCCGAGGAGACGACCCGTGAACCGGAGCAGGCAGAGCGTGTGGACCCAGCGGAGCGCCCAGGCGCTCCTGGTCTGCGCTCTGCTGGGTCTCTTCCTCGCGGGCTGCGGCACCTCCTCGCGCGTCCCGCCCACCACGGGCGGCGGCGGCGGACGACCGACTGGAGCCCCGCTCAACCGCACCCTGCCCACGCCGCAGCGCAACCAGGCGGGCTACGCCTTCGCGAGCCAGAGCCTGAGCGCTGTCCCCGGCGGCGAGGTCTCCGCCCTGGGGATCGCTCCTGCCGGGACCGAGAGCCTGGTCGCCCACGCGCCGGCTCAGGACCTGCTCCTCGTCCGCGGCGGCGTGGCCCTGACGCCGGCCGAGACGACCTTCCCCGCTCGCGCGGCCAGCCTGGCCCCGGTCGGGACCCGCGTCCTGGCGGCGACGGGCGAGGCGGGCCAGGCCGCTGGCGGCGACCTCTATCAGCGCCTCGAGACCAGCCCGGGCGCCTTCACCTGGAGCCGGGTCCTCGACACCGACGCCGAGGTCGCCGTGGTGGCTTCGACCAGCGGCGGGGCGATCGCGGCGGTCGACACCTCCAACGCGAGCGGGCCGCAGCTCTATCGCTACGACAGCGTGAGCGGCCAGTTCAGCGCGGGCGCTAGCTTCTCCTTCCGGCCGCGGGCGATCCTCGAGCTCAACGGGCAGGTCTACGTCGGCGGCGCCGACGCCAGCGGGCAGCCGCACCTCGAGGTCGTGGGCGCCGGAGCGCGCGTCTACACCCTCCAGGCCGCCGCCACGGGCGAGCGCGCCGAGGTCTGCGCGCTGATCCAGGTCGAGGACGACCAGGGCCTGCCGCTGGTGGCCGCGGCGCTCGCGGTCTACGACGCGACGAGCGGCGCGCCGCTCCGCGGTCAGATCCTGCTCCTCGACGGCCAGGTCGCCGATCCGATCGGCGCCCTCAACGGCGACGCGCCGACCGCGCTGGCCTGGATCGACCGCGCCCTCTCGATCGGCAGCGCCCGCGGACAGCTCCTGTTCCGCGACGCCAACGGGACCCTGGTCGCGGAGCCCGGCTTCGCCGCGGTCGACCGCGTCACGAGCCTCTTGGCCCGCGGCGACACGCTCCTGATCGGCTGCGGCGGGAGCGCCGGCGCAGAGCTGCGGATCCGCACGCGGAGGTGAGGTCTTCATGTCCTTGAACGGCTCGGGCCGGACGGCTGAACGTGACCTCGTCCCCTTCCTGGGTCTGCACGACCCTGTCTCCGCTCTCACCCACGCGTTGGCGGGGGTGGGAATGCTGGTGGGGATCTGGATGCTGCTGCGCGGCCCGCTCCCCCAGGGGCGGCTGCGCTACGGGCCCCTCGTCTACGCGCTGACCTGCGGGATCCAGCTGGTGTGCAGCACCCTCTATCACGCCCAGGGCCCTGGAGCGGGGCGCGAGCTCTTCTGGCACCTCGACCACGCCACGATCTGGATCAGCCTCGCCGGCGCCGCGACCTCCTGCATGACGACCTTCGGTCCCTGGCGTCCACGCTACCTGCTCTGCCTGTGGGCGCTGGCCTGCGCGGGGGCGGGCATGGAGATGATCTCCCTGACCGAGCTGGCGCCCTGGATCAGCCCCGTGCTCTACGTGGGCATGGGCTGGGCGGGCTTCCCGCTCTGGCTGGAGGCGGCTCGTCGCCACGGACCGACCGGCTGGCCTGGCTGGCTGCTCCTGGGCGGCTCGCTGGCCACGATCGGCGGGCTGATCGACGCCTTCGAGCATCCCAACCCCATGCCGGGCCTGATCGAGGCGCACGAGGTCATGCACGTGCTGATCTGGACGGGCGGCTGGTGCTGGCTGGCGGGGCTGATCGGGGGGGCGCGCGCGAGGACTTGGGAGCTCGAGGAGGCGCCCACGCTGGTTGCGCAGCCCGTGACCTCGGGACGCCACCCTCGCGAGCGCTGAGTCCCGCGGGGACCTTGGCGCTAAGTCGATTCTGAACAGCGGCTTAGCCTGAGCAGCCTCCCGGGACGGCCTGACCTATGCCCTAGGGCACCTAGTGGATGCGTCGCGAGGCCGCCTCGGCCCGGGGGGGGAGCGAGGGCTCAAGCTCAACGCTCTCATGGGGTTGAGGTGTGTGGCCCAGGAGCCCGCTCGTTCAGCGCCCGGCCTGGGCTCGCGGCCGCTGAGGTCCCACAAGCAAGATTCAGAAAAAATGTCTTCAAGGTGGATCGAGAGGTTCTCCCCAAGCGCTCCACCGACGGGTCACCGAGGTCACTCGACCTGCGTCGCCTGTGGACATCGACAGCGTCGTCTTCCACACCGCTCGGGGAGCGGCCCCGCGGAGAAGCGCTCGCGGTCGGGGGTCGCGATCCGTATTCTGAGTCCCGTCAGACGCGGGAACGGTTCCCGCACCAACCAGCCGAGAACGACGGCGACGCGGATCCAACTTCTTCGGAAGCTGGAGTGAAGGAGGCGAGGTCCCGAAGGGACGTTGAAACGCTCGGAGACGGGCGTGGAGGTGTCGCGGGGCGAAGGCCAGCTCGCTTGCGGGCAGGTCGGGTTCCCAGGGGCTTCGAAGAGCTCTCGGCGCGCGGGCAACTGCGGGTCGGTCGCGAGGTCGCGTAGAAGGCAAGAAACCTCACGAGAGGCAGACGTTGCTCTCGTCGTTCCCGTTCGCGGGGGCGGCACCGTCGCTGGCGTTCGCGCTGGCGCGGGGGCGATCGACCCACGGGCCCTGCTGCGGCAGGGAAAACGCGGTCGGACGTTCGAGGAGCGTCGCTCAGGACGGACTTCGAAGCTCTGTAGGTCAGGCGACGCGGGAGAGCGTCGCGCGAGTCGGCCGAAGGGTCGGCGCTGCTAGCTTGCTAGTGAGAGCGCGTCAGGAAACTCACGGAGCTGAAGGCCAGGAGAGAAGGAGGCGCTGCCGAGAGGTGGCGCGGCCCGGCCCGAAGGGGTCGGATCACTGCCGAGTCGTCGTTCGCTCCTTCCAGTGGGCGGCGGCACCTGGTCGCTGGGTTGGTCGCGTGAGCGACGGTCCAGTCGGCCGTGGGCTCTGCCAAGGTCTCTTTGGGTGCGCTCTCGGGCGCCATTCAGGGGAGACGGTGGGCCTGCCCGGGTTCGAGATCACGGGTCACCGAGCGCTCTGCTTGCAGGGCGGGAGGCGGCGCGCAGAGCGGGCGCGGGGGTTCGAGGACTCCGAGCCGTGTTGAGTCGGTCTCTGAAGGGGACACGAATCGAGCAGCGGCCGACGCGGCCAGGGCGACCTGGTCGTGCGGAACGGACTCGCAGAGGGATCAAAGCCGCGAAGCGGATGAAGCCGGCGGAACGGGCGATCAACGTCGCGCCGTGACCCAGAGTGAACGGGAGCGGGTCGGGACGGCCAGCGTGAAAGCGCAGGTCAGAGCGGCTCAGGAATGGGAGCTCATAGTCGGCGGGGAAAACTGGCGAACGCGTCCCGGAAGGCGGCGTTGGCAGCAAGATCGGAGCGCTTCGGCGAGCCGGTTGGAGGGTCAGCACCAGGGGCGGGCGAGTTGGTGGAAACCGTCGGTGACAAGGTCGTGGTGGGCGCGTCTTGCACGCAGGTGGATAACCACAAGGTGGCACAGGCTGCCCCGAGAGGGGTAAGCGACCTCTGGGAGGGGAAGGCTCGAGGGAACGCAGTCCAGGAACGGTTGCGGCACGAAACAAGGCCGTGGAACGCACGCTTGCACAAGCCGCTGAGGCGCTGAGAAAGCGCGAGAGCGGAGCCGGGGCGGGTCGCGAACGACCTGTCCAACGAACGGAGCTCGCGGGCGGATGCCGTTGAAGGGCGTCGAAACCCAAGAAGGCGAACCCGGCGAACCAAGCCGGGCGGTGAGAGGAGGAACACGACTCTGAAGGGGCGCTGCTCCACGGTGGGATGAACCTAGGTCTTTGGACGTAGGGGACCGGCGAGCAGGGGAAAGGCTGAGGCCCAGCGGGGGCCGAGGCGACGCGTCGAAGGTTCGCACCAGACGCTACCCTGCGCGCAAACAACACCACGCAGGAACGGTCAACCCCAGAGAGGGCGGGCGCAGAGTCGGGCTGGAGCCATTCGGTTGGTGAGGTCCGGCGAGCGAAGGTCGAGTGGCGAAGGTCAGGGTCCTCGAGGGGACTCAGCTCGATCGGCGACGGGCGGCGACGCTCGGGCGGCCACTCCCCTCTACACCGTTGCAGTCTTCAGGTGGGCACCGGGCGGACCCGGGCTCGCGCCTGACACTCGAAGGGCCTGGAAGCGAGAGCTTCCAGGCCCTTTGTGTTGGGGGGGGCTGCGCACCCCCCAAGCCCCCCATCTGGGGCCCGCAAAAGCACCAGGGGCTGGTGCTGCGGGAGGTGTGAGCTACCACGCCTTGAGATGAGTTGCGCACCAGCCCCTTACGCTTTTGCTCTGAGGGTCGGTGGGGGCGCCTGGAGATTGCGTCTGTCTTGGCTCACGCACCAAGCGCTGCGCTCCGCGCCTGTTCGTGCTCCGGCGCGTCGGGGTCGAGCACACGACCCTGAGTCGTGGCGCTCCTCGAGGTCCGCGACCACCATTCCTTATTCCCTATTCAAATTGAATCGGTGTCAGGACGGTCTCGCTACGCCAACCACCCCTCGCCGACCTACCTACTCGCTCCCGCTCCCGCCCCTCGCCTCCACCCGAGCCTTCCTCCGCCGCTCGAACCAGCGCTCGTAGTGCGCCGTGTGTCCCGTGGCCCGCTGGTGCTCGAGGTAGCGGAGCAGGTCGGGCAGCTGGCTGGCCTTGGCCGAGGGCGGCGGGGGCGTGGTCATGAACATCGGGGCGGGCAGCGGGCGCTGGACGCGCTCTTCGACCTCGAGCAGCACCTGGCGGTGCAGGCGGAGGGCTTCGTATTCGTAGAGCTCGTGGGCGAGGCCGAACTCGGCGGCGGTCGTGATCACGCCCTGGTCGACGGCGCGGTCGATCGCGTCGTGCTCGCGCTGGCGATAGGCGTTGGCGACCTCGAACGCGATCAGGGTCAGGCGGCGCGCTCCCCGGATCTCGGGGTTGACCTGGATCTCGAGGTTGCCGGCGCGGAACACGGCGGCGGCCTGGGGGACCTCGCTCGGGGCGCGGAAGAGCAGGTCGCTGACCTCGGGGCGGGCGCGGATCTCGCGCACCATGCGCGCGTAGGTCGGGCTGGCGCGGCGGAGCCAGAGGTCGGCGCGGTGGTCGCTCGCGTCGAGGGGGAGAGAGCCGTTGCTGTCAAATAGGTTGTTGTTGT
>CALDQK010001301.1 GCA_937911525.1 uncultured bacterium | reverse complement strand
TGCGTCTCCGCGGTGAATCGCCGCGCGCAACCCGCCCGGAACCGCGAAACTCTAGCCTAGGTGATGAGCGTGTAGCTCGCACAAGCGCCAGCTAGTGCTGGCGCGCGGCGAGGCTGTCGCATCAGGCGACCAACGTGCAACCCGCCCTGTCGAAGCGCTCTCGGCAGGCGCCTCAGAGGGAGGTGAGGGTAAGTCGGCTTGCGCGCTCCAAGTGTCCTGGGGTGGCAGGCATCAGATCCTGCCGCGCAAGACGCGGCCGAACCTCCCGGGCCCAAAGATGGGGGTCTGGGGGCGCAGCCCCCCCAGGAGACTCCGCGTTGCCGCTGCTCCGGCGGTCCGCTACCCTCTCCGACCTTCAAGGAGACGAGCGTGGCGACCACCATCACCTTCAGCAACACCCTGGCCGCGGCGACCAAGGGCGCCCAGCACCTGGCGCTCTTCGGGAGCAAGTCCGCCCTCAGGGGCGGCGCCTGGAAGAGCGCGCTCCCCAAGGCGGTGCACGGCCTGGCCAAGTCCCTCGTCGAGGGCACCGAGTCGGGGGCGCTGGGCAAGGTCGCGACCACCTGGACCGGCAGCAAGAGCCCCGCGCGCCTGAGCGTGGCCGTGCTCCCTGACCGCCTCAGCCGCTACCTCTCGCCCTCGCGCGCCATCGCGATCGAGGGCTGCGCCGCCAAGCTCGACCTCAACGGCTCCAGCAAGGCCAGCGTGGTCCTGATCCTCGACGACCCGGCCCACTACGTCGCCGCCGCCAACGCGCTCGGGCGCGCCTTCCCCCTCTACCACCGCCGCAGCAAGGCCCCGAGCAAGCGCACCCTGAACGTGGTCGCCCTCGACAGCAAGGGCAAGCCGATCAAGGCGACGCCCGAGGTCAAGCGGACCGTCGAGGCCAGCCGCTGGGCCGCCTCGCTGGTGGACCGCCCGACCGCTGAGCTGAGCGCGGCGGACTTCGTCTCCGAGGCGCGCAAGGCGCTCAAGGGGATCAAGGGCGTCAAGATCAGCGCGATCGTCGGCAACAAGCTGCTCGACAAGGGCCTGGGCGGCATTCACGGCGTCGGGCGCGCCGCCGCCGTCCCCCCGCGCCTCCTGATCATGGAGGCCGGCCCCAAGCGGGCCAAGCGGACCGTCGCGATCGTCGGCAAGGGCGTCGTCTACGACACGGGCGGCTTGAACATCAAGACCGGCGGCTTCATGTCCGGTATGAAGGCCGACATGGGCGGCGGCGCGGCCGTGGCCGGCGCCTTCCGGGTCCTCGCCGCCGAGAAGCCGGCCGGGACCCGCGTGGTGGCGCTCGTCCCCCTGGCCGAGAACGCCGTGGGACCCGACAGCTATCGCCCCGACGACGTGCTCGACATGCACTCGGGCAAGACGGTCGAGATCAACAACACCGATGCCGAGGGGCGGCTGCTCCTCGCCGACGCCGTGAGCTACGCGGCTCGCGAGGTCAAGGCGGACCTGATCATCGACGCCGCCACCCTGACCGGCGCCCAGCTGATCAGCACGGGCAAGCGCCACGCCTCGGTCGTGACCAACCGGGCGGGCCTCGAGGAGGGCGCCCGCGCGGCCGGCCTCACGAGCGGGGACGAGGTCTCTCCCCTCCCCTTCGCGCCCGAGATCTATCAGAACGAGTTCGCGAGCGCCGTCGCCGACATGCGCAACTCGGTCAAGGACCGCAAGAACGCCCAGACCTCCTGCGC
>CALDQK010001300.1 GCA_937911525.1 uncultured bacterium | reverse complement strand
CTTCTTCTTGGCAGCCGTCTTCTTCTTGGCAGCCGTCTTCTTGTCGTCCTTGCGAGCGGGCTGGCGAACGGTCTTGCCCAGGGCCTTGCTGGCGACCTCAGCGGCGTGGTCCTTGACGCGGACCTTGCGCCAGATCGCCTCGATCTTGCCCTCCTCGTCGATCAAGAAGGTCGAACGGACGATCCCCATGAAGCGCTTGCCCATGAAGCTCTTCTCTTGCCAAACGCCATAGGCCTCTGCGGCCTCGTGGTCGATGTCGGCCAGGAGCGGGAAGTTCAGCGCGTACTTGTTGGTGAACTTGGTGTGCCGGCTGACGTCGTCGGGGCTGACCCCGATCACGTCGACTTCACCCTTCGACAGCGCGCCGTGTAGGTCGCGGAAATCGCAGGCCTCCACTGTGCAGCCAGGGGTCATGTCCTTGGGATAGAAGTAGAGGACGACCTTGCGCCCCCGATAGCTGCTGAGGTGCACCGTGTTGCCATCGCCGTCTTGCAGCACGACTTCCGGCGCCCGACTCCCCACTTTGAGCCCCATAGCAACCGCTCCTTACCTTGGCGTTGGGCGGATTGTAGCGAGGCCCTCAGACGAGATGAGGGGGTCTAGCCCCATCTCCCCACAGACGGAACGTATTGATTCCACAGGCCTTAGGCTTTGGGTGCCTTGGTGAGGGCCTCAACGTCGCTGAACCGAATGGCGAGCACATCCAACTCGACGCAGCGCGTCGGGACCCCGAGCAGCCCGCTCACGGAGGGACGAGTGCGTCCCTCGTCGCCGGAGATCAGCTCCTTGATATAGGTCCCGCTCTCTGCCTCGATCTCCAGGACCAGCTCACCGGGCCCCTGCTCGACCACGGCGAGCTCGCGGACCTGGCGAGAGCGAGTCACGGAGGCGCGGCGGTGGCTGACCCGCCCCGGCGTGTCCTGGGCGAGCTCCGCTCCGCTGAGCGCGTCGCTCAGCTCCCCGACCCGCCTGCTGTCGAGGCTCCCCTCGACTCGGCAGCGCGCTCGATAGCGCTTGTCGCAGCCTGCCTCCTTGATCCGCCCGATGGTCTCCTTCCGCGTTCGCACCAAGCCCTCGACCTCGACGCGCCCCTCGGATCCGGCGGCGACCTCCGCCGCCAGGGCCTCGAGGTCCAGGGTCCGCCGCCGCGGTTCGCTCAGCTCCAGCACGAAGGGTCGACCCTCGCCCAGGCAGCGCACGTCGACGTCTTCGCGTCCCGCCCCGTGCAGGGCGTAATCCCGCGCTTCGGCCCGCTCCAGCGCAGGAGCTCCGATGAGGTCGGCCAGGGAGACCGGATAGCGCCGCCCCGTGTCAGCGCACCCCTCGCACCCCTTTCCAGCGCAGGGCTCATGCTTCCAGCGGGCGTCGGTCTGGGGCAGGTCCCGGGAGAGCTTGCGATACCGCCCGTAGAGGTAGAGAGGAGTCACCTTGCGCTGCACGCGCCCGCGCTGGATGTCGAAGATCAGGCGCAGATCGGGGCGGCGGAAGTCGACCTCCCGGTCCTCCCAGAGGGCCTCGAGCCGGCCCCCCAACGTGCGCTTGAACTCCTTCTTCCACGCCCGGACCTCGGCTTCGGGCAGCTCCAGCCATGACTTAGGGCCCTTGACCCCCAGCTTGAAGGTCGAGAACTCGAGCGGCGCCGAGGCGCGCAGGCAGCGCTCCTCGGCGAGCTCGAGCAGCTCGCTGGGGTCGTCAGGCAGGTCACAGGGGTCGGAGGCAGGGGCGTTCAAGGGGTTGGCTCCCGTCGGCGAGATCCTTGACGAAAGCTCCCAAGTCCTCTGTGGGGCGGGCTCGGGAGGAAAGGGGGGAAATGCGCATCTTGCAGTTCGGGCGGCTCCCGTCTATCTCTGCGCTGGTGGACGACGGAGTCCACGAGGAGCGAGTGGGAATGGCGAAGCGACGGCGACTCCCGGCCTGGGGCATCGTGTTTCACACCGAGCACGACGGACCCTTCGGGTATCGCTATCAACGGCTCCTGGTCGAACGGGTGGGCAAACGCGCCTCGGTCCGCGAGCTCGTGTTCTCCTTCGACGCCGACGAGACCGGCCGGATCCGCACCGACCCCAAGCGCGTCGTGCGCCAGCGCGGGCGCAAGCTCGGACCCGAGGAGTGCGACGCGCTCTGGGCCGAGGTCGAGCGGCAGCGCCCCCTCCTCAAGAGCCTCTACCTCTGCCCCGACGACTTCGACCCTCGCCTGCTCGACCGCGCCCGCGGGCCCGAAGGCGTCCCCGTCGCGATTCACCTCGGCGAGGAGGGCCCCGCCTGCCTGACGCTGCGCGAGGGCCGCACCGACGAGGACCTCAGCCTGCGCCGGGTGCTCGTGGCGCGCTACCCGCGCGACCCCTCGCCCTTCCCCGACGGCCACGCGCCCCTGCGCGAGATCTTGACCCGCCTCGATCCAGGGCTCGCCGACGCGCGCTCCTTCAACTACCGCAAGAGCCAGCCCGCCGCCGATCTCTGCGCCGAGTTCGCCGCGCTCAAGTCGCAAGACTTCCTCAACCTGCGCCGCTTCGAGGCGCGCGCCCTCGAGGCCCTGGCCTGGCTGGGCGACCCGGCCGGGACCCCAACGCTCCAGGCAGAGCTCTTCGCCCCCGACCCCGACGTGCGCTTGCTCGCGCTGAGGGGGCTGATCGCGATCTCGGCCGAGGACGCCATCCGCGACGCTGAGCTGCTCCGCCACGACGACGACTACCGCGTCCGCGAGGTCGCCGAGGAGGTGCTCCTCAGCCAGCGCACCTCCGACTCGAAGCACCGCATCAACGAGGCCTCCTAGCGCCGCCGCAAGGCGTCGACCGGGTCCTTCATCGCGGCGCTCCAGGCCGGAAACACCCCGCCGAGCAGCCCGAGGGCCGAGGCGAAGCACACCGAGACCACCAGCACCGCCGGCGTGACCCGGAAGGCGAAGGCCACCTCGGTGAAGGTCTGGAAGTTGGTCGTGCCGGTGTCGATCCCGTGCAGCGGGAGCACGAGCAGGCAGCCGACGAGTCCGCCGAGCAGGCCCAGCGCCAGGGCCTCGAACATGAAGGACAGGAACACGGGGAAGGGCCGGAAGCCGATCGCGAGCAGCACGCCGATCTCGTGACTGCGCGCCGCGATCGCGGCGAGCATCGTGTTGGTGCCCGTGAAGACCGCGGCCGTCCCCATGATCGCGGCCAGGAAGGCGCCCAGCACCCAGAGCGTCACCGAGAGCGCCGCCGTCTGGCTGCGCAGGTAGGTCTGCTCGTCGAGGACCTTGGTCGGGGTCCGTTTGTCGTTCTTCATCCGCTCGGTGAGCGCCTTGACGTCGACGCCCGGCTTGACCCGCGCGATCAAGCGGCTGAAGCCCGGGCGCTCGAGGGCCTCCGACATCCGCGAGTGAGGCCCCCACACCTCGGAGCGGAAGGGGCCGTCGTAGTCGAACACCCCGACCACCTTGAAGGGGGTCGTGTTGAACACGATCGTCGAGCCGAGCGAGCAGTTGCGGATCCGGTTGGTCAGCGCCCGCCCCACGATCACCTCGTCGGTGCCTGGCGCGAAGGCGCGCCCCTCGACGATCTTCAGCGCGTCGCCGGCGATCGCGAAGCTCTCTTGCTCGACCCCGCGGATCGGGACGTTGGTCTCGCCGCCGTCGAGCTTCTGGCGCCGGACCGCCAGGTAGATCTCGCCCGAGGCCAAGGGGCGTCCCTGCTCGTCGCGCGCGATCTCGTTCACGCTCTTCTTGAGGATGTCGACGGTCTCGATTCGCAGCCCGCTCTCGCCCTCCGAGGTCGCCCCCGGGCGCAGGAAGAGCAGCACGTCGTCTCGGCCGCCCTGCTCGTAGAGGCTCGCGAACCCCTGCTGCAAGGCGAGGATTCCGGCCAGCACCGCGACCGTCGCGCCGATGCCGACCACGGTCAGCAAGGTCGAGGCCTTGCGGACCCAGAGGCTGCGCAGGTTGTAGCCCAGCGGGGGGAGACCGATCACGCTACACCTCCGCCCGCAGCGCTTCGACGACCTCGAGCCGGCTCGCCTGCCAGGCTGGCACCAGCCCCGCGAGCAGCCCGACGCCCAGCGAGAGCGCCAGCCCCAGCCCGGCGGTCTCGGGGGTGATCGCGTAGTTGGGCACGATCATCTTGACCTGGTCTGCGATGACCCCCGCGCTGCCCAGGGTCACCGCGACCCCGATACCGCCGCCCAGCAGACAGAGCAGGAGCGACTCGCTCAGCAGCAGACCCGCGGCGACTCCGTCGGTGAAGCCGAGGGCCTTGAGCACGCCGAGGTCCTTGGTCCGCTCGCGCGCGGCGAGGAGCATCGTGTTGAGCACGGCCAGCAGGATCGCGAAGAGCACGCCGCCGCCGATGGTCGTCAGGAAGGTCGGCACGCTCCCGAGCATGCTCACGAACTGGCGCTGGAACTCGGCCTCGCTGGTGGTCTGGACCCGCTGGGGACCGTTGGCGAAGAGCTCGTCGATCTGGCGCGCCACGGTCTCGGCCTGCACCCCAGGCGCGATCCGCGTCGCGTAGACGCCGACCCCGCGCGGACCGGTCGCGGCGCCCGCCTCGAGGGTCTCGTCGAGGTAGTCGAAGCGGAACCACAGCGTCTGCGGGTCGACGTTGCTCGAGGAGGGCTCGTAGATCCCGACCACCTCCAGCTCCCAGGGCGTCCCGTCCGACTTGGGGAAGATCGTGCCGATCAGGGGCACCTTGCTGCCGACCTGCCAGCCGTACTTGCGCGAGAGCTCGCTGCCGATCACGCAGGCCGTGCGCTTGGCGAGGAAGTCCTCCTCCTTGCCGGCGATCAGCTGGACCTCCGGGTAGGCCTGGAAGAAGCGGTCGTGGTCGACGGCGAACTGGGCGAAGAAGTTGCTCGGCTCCTGGTAGATCCCGCCGAACCACTGCAGCTTGCAGGTCTGCTCGACGCCCTCGACCGCGTCGATCTTGGTCTGGTAGCTGATCGGCAGATCGACGAAGAGGCTGACCGCCGACTGGACCATCAGCCGGTTGTTGGCGGCGCCCGCGACCCCGGCCTCGAGCCCGACCAGCACCGTGCGCAGGAAGCAGATCAGGAACACGGCGATGATCAGCGAGCCCAAGGTCAGCAGGGCCCGGATCGGGTGGCTGAGCAGGTTCTTGAAGAGCAAGAGCCAGGGCATCAGCTCGCCTCCGCGCCCTCGGCCGCCGCCTCGCTCGCGGGCGGCTCCTCTGCTGCCTTGGCGGGGCGGTTCTCGACCACCTCCACCACCGCGCCCTTGTCGAGGTGGATCGTGCGGCGCGCGTGCTCGGCGGCCTTGGGATCGTGCGTGACCATCACGATCGTCTTGCCGTGCTCGTCGTTGAGCCGCACCAGCAGGTCGAGCACCGCGTCCGCCGAGGCGCGGTCGAGGTCACCGGTCGGCTCGTCGGCCAGGATCAGCTTGGGGTCGGTCGCGAGCGCGCGCGCGATCGCGACGCGCTGCTCCTGCCCGCCGGAGAGTTCGCGCGGGCGGTGGTTGACGCGGTCCTCCAGCCCGACCAGCTTGAGCGCGTAGAGCGCGTGCTTGCGCCGCTCCGCCCGCGAGAGGGGCGTCAGCAGCAGCGGCAGCTCGACGTTCTGGACCGCCGTCAGGACTGGGAGCAGGTTGAAGCCCTGGAACACGAAGCCGATCGAGTCCGCGCGGAACTGGGCCAGGTCGGCGCCCGCCAGCGCGCCCAGGTCTTCGCCGGCGACGCGCACGCTCCCCTGGTCGGCGCGGTCGAGGCCGCCCAGCAGGTTGAGCAAGGTCGACTTGCCCGAGCCCGAAGGCCCCATGATCGCGACGAAGTCGCCCTCCTCGATGCTCAGGCCGAAGTCGGCCAGCGCGTAGAGGTCCTCGCCGCCGCGGCGATAGACCCGCGACACCTTCTCCAACTCGATCAAGGCCACTAGCTGCCCTCCTCCTCGCGCACTCGATCCCCGTCGCCGAGCTCGTTGGGCGGGGAGAGCACGACGCGCTCGCCGCCGCTCAGACCCTCCCGCACGATCACCTGCCCGCCGCGCCGTTCTCCCAGCCCGAGCGCCACGAAGATCGCGACGCCGCGCTCCAACACGAACACGCCCTCGCGCCCGTCGACCTTGACCAGCGCGTCGCTCGGGACGAGCAGGGGAGCTGGCCCCTCTGCCTCGGCCGGCGCGCCTTGCTTGGCCTCGGCGAACACGACCCGCACGCCCATCTCGGGGCGCAGCCGCTCGTCGAGGCGCTCGAAGCTGATCCGGACCTCGACGGTCGCCTTTTGCCGGTTGGCCGTCGGCCAGATCCGCGAGACCTTCCCCGTGTAGGGCCGCCCCGGGTAGGCGTCCAGGAAGACCTGCGCAGGCGCGCCGACCTCGACGCCCCGCAGGCTGGTCTCGGGCAGGTCGGCCTGCACCTCGAGCGAGGTGAAGTCCACCAGGGTCGCGACCGAGCCGCGGGCCGTGCTCCCGCCCACGACGTTGGGCGAGACCACCTCGCCGACCTCGGCGTCCTTGAGCACGACCACGCCGCTGAAGGGGGCGCGGACCTCGGTCTTGCGCAGGGTCGCTGCCGCCTGCTCGCGCACGGCCCGCGCCACCTCGACCCGGGCCCGCGCCACCTCGAGGTCCGCGAGCGCGACATCGAACTGAGCCCGCGCCGACTCGACCGCTCCGAGCGCCGCCCGCTCCAGCGCGCTCGCCTGCTGCACGCCGGCCTGGCCACGCGCCAGGGCCGCCTCGGCCTGGTCCAGCTCGCGCTGGGTGTTGATCCCGCGCGTCGAGAGCTCGAGGGCGCGGGCCTGCTCGCGCTCGGCCAGGAGCAGGTCCGCCTTGGCCGAGGACACGACCGCCGCCGCCGCCGCTGCGCTCTCCTTGGCGCGGGCCTCCTCGGCGCGCGCCGCGCCGCGAGCGGCCGCCGCCCGCGCGAGCGAGGCCTGGGCCTGGGTCAGGTCCGCCTCCGCTCGTTTGAGGGCCGCGGCGAACTCCTCGTCGAAGAGGCGCGCGACGAGGTCGCCCTCCTTGACGCGCGTGCCCTCGGTCACGAGGAGCTCCACGATCCGCCCCGGGGTGTCGGCCGAGAGCGCGGCCCGCCGCGAAGCGACCACGTAGCCGTTGGCGGCCAGGCCAGCCACCGCGCCGGCGGCGGCGGGGTGGCTGCGTTCGACGCGCACGGCGCGCACTTCTGGCAGGCGCACCTTGTCGAGGGCCCGCATGACCGGCGCGCGGAAGAGCCACGCCACGCCCACCAGGACCGCAATCACCACCCCACCCAACCAGCGCCCACCACCTCCTCGCCGACGGCGCGGAGTCGCTCGAGAGCGGTCGATCTTGAGGGGCTCGAGGTCCATGGGCCGGAGAGGTTACCTCACGAGCGGAGCGCCCAAAGGGGTATGCCGGGGCACTCCCGAGACGCAGTACAAACCGCCGGCCGCGCTCCAGAGCGCGGCCGAGGGAGGGCCTTCGATCACGTTCGTCGTCAGGCGAGCCGGGGGGTGTCCGCGGCGCAACGAGCGCCCCGGGCCAGCTCCTTAGCGGCGAATGCGCACGTGGAAGTGGTTGTCGTGGTTGGGCCAGCGCTGCGTGTGCCGGACCCGGGTGTCGTTGAAGAAGATCATCGTGACGCTCATCTCGCTCACGAGCAGGTCGATCGCCTTCTGGGTCAGGGTGCGGCTGTAGGTCGACTGGAAGATCGTGGTCCGGCCTTCCTGGCGATCGTTGCGGATCGGGCGGAAGTCGGCGTCCACGCCCAGCTCGTGGCTGGCGTGCCCAGCGATGTCACCGCCGTTCATGAGGCTGATATCGCCGACCCCGAGGCGCGGCGCGCCGGGGTTGTTGTCCTTGAAGCGGCGAGCGGCGCGCTCGATCCCGTAGACCATGGCCGGCTTGCCCCAGCGCTTGCTCGCGGCGTAGTAGCCGTAGAAGCCGTAGCCGCTGGTGGGGAGCTGCACGAAGCCCGCCCGCGAGCGGGGCCGGTTGCCGGTGCTGCCGCCGGAGCCGGGGCTGACCAGGTAGCTGCTGTGGACCCAGCCGACGCCGCTGCCGTAGGAGATCCGGCTCCACGAGCCCGATGTGTCGCTGACGTTGACCCGGGTGCCCGCGGTCAGGGCGCCGATCTTGCGGTAGCGAGTGCCGGGCCCGGAGCGCACGTTGAGCGAGCTGGCGCCGACCTCCTTGGTGGTCGTGTTGTTGGCGACGCTGCCGGTGGTCAGGTAGGCGCCGTGGACCCAGGCCGAGCCGCCGTTGTAGCTGATCTTGCGCCAGTCTCCCTGCTGGCCGATCACGCTCACGCTCGCGCCGCGGCTGAGCGAGCCCACGCGGCCGTAGCTCGTCCCCGGGCCGCTGCGCACGTTCAGCGAGCCGGTGTTGACGCGCATCGTGGTCGCAGGGGTGGTCGGGTTGGTGGGAGTGGTCGTGGTCCCGCCGCCGCCGCTGCTCCGGGCCGGACGGATGTAGCGGGAGTAGACGTAGCCGTTCCGCCCGTTGACCGTCACGCGGGCCCAGTTTCCGCTGCGGCTGATCTCGTCGACGACGGTGCCCCGCGCGATCGTGGTGAAGACTGCGTAGCGCGTTCCAGGGCCCGTGCGCACGTTCAGGGCCGTCGCGGTGACCTCGGCCGGCAGGGCCGAGGCGACTCCAGCGAGGCTCACACTGACGAGCGCGCAGTTGACGAGCAGAGAATGGCGCATTGGATACCGTCCTTCGAGCTTTCTCTCCGTTACTGGGAATAGCCATCTCCCTCCGGCCGTCGTGCAGGTTCTTTTCAGCGAGACGCAAGTCGTTGAAACGAAAGACCCAACTGCAATGATTCGTCCTGGACGGACGCTATCGAGGGCCTGGACCCTCCCCAGGCTCTCAGCTTCCTGAGGATTTCCCACCAACGAACGACCGTTCGCCATTAAGCCACTGCTCGGTAGTCACTTGAGGATTTTCTCGCCCCACGCGCTTGACAACTGAACGAACGTTCGTTTTTATGTGAGCCATGGAAGCGACCTCCCTCATGACTCACCCCTCGGCGGACCTCGCCGGTCCCCCGCTCAAGACCACGGTCCTGGGCGAGCAGATCGCCTATCGCTGCGTGAGCGGCCCGGCCCGCCCCGGGATCGTGGCCATTCACGGCCTCGGCTCGGACAGCCGCGACCTGCTCGAGCTCGTCCGCTCGCTGCACATGGGCGCCGTCCTGATCGACCTCCCCGGCTTCGGGCACTCCTGCCGCCCCGACCGCGAGTTCCCGGTCCACCGCGCCGCCCGCGCCGTGCTCTCCCTGCTCGACCGGCTCGGCTGGGTCCGGCCGATCTGGCTCGGCGCCAGCTACGGAGCCCACGTCGCGCTGCGCGCCGCGCTCGACGCCCCGCTGCGGGTGGAGCGCATGGTCCTGATCAGCTCGGGCGGCCTCGACCCCACCCCCCCCGCGGCGCTGATCGACTACTTCGCCGAGGAGCGCCTCGCGGCGCGCACCCGCGACCAGGTCGCCTGCAACCTCGACGCCCTCGTCTGCCAGCCCACCGCGGCCACCGAGCGCTACCTCGAGCGTCGCCTCGCCCTCCACGGCGAGCTCGACGCCCCGGGCGGCAACGACCTGGTGACCGTGGCCCGCTCGGCCCAGGGCGCCCTGCGGGACGACACTCCCCGCCGCCTGGAGCGGATCTACCAGCCGGTCGACCTGCTCCACGGCGAGGG
>CALDQK010001299.1 GCA_937911525.1 uncultured bacterium | reverse complement strand
ATTCCCCACGTGAGGAATCGTCCCCCGAGGGGACACCTCGCCTGGATTCCCCACGAGAGGAGCCGTCCGTCCCCCGGGGGGACACCTCGCCTGATTCCCCGCGTGAGGAATCGCTATGCGCTCGCCCCGCGAGGGCCGCCTACGCGCTTCGCTCCCCCACCCTTTATGCCCGCTGGCTCCTGGCGCCCCCGCCCAAGCGACAGCCCAGCCCACCCCAGCGAGAGCGCCGCGCGCCAGCGGAGCGTCTAGAGCCGCCCCAGCGCGCTTTGGGCTAGGTTGAGCGGCGTGAGCACGCGCGTCCTCCTCTCGACCTACGGCTCCCGCGGCGACGTCGAGCCCTTCCTGGCGCTCGGGCTCGGGCTCGCCGCGGCGGGCTGCGAGGTCGCGCTCTCGACGGCCGACCGCTTCGGGGACTGGATCCGCGCCGAAGCCGGCAGCAGCCTGCGCTTCCTCCCTGTCACCAGCTCCGTGATCGACCTGATCGAGACCCCCGCGGGCAAGGTGCTGCTGGAGGGCTTCGGCGGGCTGCGCTCGATCCGCGCGGGGCTGGAGCTGAACCGGCTCGCTAAGCCGCTCAACGAGCAGCTCATGGACGAGCAGGTCGCCGCGGCCGAGGCCTTCGAGCCCGACGTGGTGGTCTACCACTCCAAGGCCTTCGCGCTCCCTCACCTGGCCGAGGCCCGCAGGATCCCCGCGCTCTTCGGGCTGCTCCAGCCCATGATCGTGCCGACCCGCGCCTTCCCCCTGGTCGGCCTGCCGCGCCTGCCCCTGCCCGGCTACAACCGGCTCAGCTACCGCGCCGCCGAGCTGGCCTTCGGCGCCTACAAGGGGCCCGCCAACCGCGTGCGCGAGCGCCTCGGCCTGCCGCCCGTGCGCCGCGCGCGCGAGGTGCTCCTCCCCAGCGGCGCGGGCACGATCCCGGTCTTGCACGCCTTCTCCTCGGCCGTCGTCCCCCGCCCCGCGGACTGGCCGCCCCACGCCCACCTCACCGGCTACTGGCGCCTGTGCGCCCCCGACGACGAGCCGCCGGCCGAGCTGCGCGACTTCCTCGCCGCGGGCCCGCCGCCGGTCTACGTCGGCTTCGGGAGCATGCCGAGCGCCGACCCCGCCGCGCTGACCGCGCTCGTGCTCTCCGCTCTCGAGCGCGCGGACGCGCGCGCCCTGATCTCCGGTGGCTGGGGCGCCCTGGCCGCCGAGGCCAGCGAACGCGTGCTCCCGCTCGGCCCCACTCCCCACGACTGGCTCTTTCCCCGCTGCGCGGCCGTCGTGCATCACGGCGGCGCGGGCACCAGCGCCGCCGGCTTCCACGCGGGCGTCCCCTGCGTGGTGTGCCCCTTCATGGGGGACCAGCCTTTCTGGGCCCAGCGCAGCGTCGACCTCGGCGTCGGCGCCCCGCCCGTCCCGCGCAAGACCCTCAGCGCCGAGCGCCTCGGCGACTCCCTCCGCGTAGCGCTCAGCGACGAGGGCCTGCGCGAGCGCGCGCGCGCCCTGGCCGTCACGTTGGCGCGCGAAGACGGCGTCGCGCGCGGGGTCGAGCTGGTCCTGCGGGCCGTGCGCGGAAGCTAGGCTCAGGAGGTGACCGACGAGCAGCTGCGAGCGCGTGAGCGTGATCCGTGCGACGAAGAACACATGGCGCAGGTCCTGCGCGAGCGTTTGCGTCGCCGCGAAGTCTCGGAGCTCGTGGTTGAGTTCTGCGCATTCCTCGGCCACGGTCCTGCGCAAGTGGCGCTGGATCGCGCTACCCCAACGGGGGAGTTCGTGCCCTGGCTCGACTGGGCGACCGTTGCTCCCTTCCCACTCTGGGTCGTCGTAGCGCGCTTTGGCGCCGCCCTCTCGCAGTGCGTCGTTACGCAGGCCGCCTCCAAGGCTAAGCAAGCCATTGAGCAGGAACACGCAAACCAAGAGTGGGGACCTGAACAACAGGTGCTCGACTTCCTGGAAGGCGGCGTAGGACTTTGCCAGGAGCTTCAACGCCACCTGGCGCGCGCCGAATCATGGGCTATCAGGAAGTGTGTCGCTCCGCCTCCTCGATTCACCCCTGTCGATGAACTGCGGGCGATCGAGTTCTTTCGCTATCGGCTTGGCGCAACCTGCGTACCTGCGTTCCTGAGCCTCATGGAGCAATTCCCTGACTGGGACTACGGAGGAGATTGCGACTTGCTCCGACAGCTCGAGGATTCGGACCTCTGGGACGACTTTGCTGAGGCGGCCCTGCCCGTCTTGCTCGGTCAGGATCTACGCAGGGCCACGGGCCGCGATGAGGGGATCTACCTGCGTTCGAGAGTGGACCAAGGCGAGCTTCCCGAGTCGCACTTGGTGTTTGCTGCGCGCGCTGGGCATTTCGCAGCGAACTCGGCGAGCGGTGTCGAGGCAGCCACCTGGAGGGAACTGATCGCGGAGTTAGCCCACCAGCCCTGGCCGCTGCTGACGATTGCCCTGGACGAAGTCTGGCGGAAAGTGAGGTGCGCAGCCAGCCCCCCAGCGCGTCGGCTCGTTCAACGTGACGTCGGTCGGTTGTTGCGCACTCTCGAGTGGAGGGAGACCACACCACCGGACGTCTTGGCGCGCTGGGACCAGACCCCTGGGGGGACCGACCCTGACCCAATACCCGAGCTGACTGCAGCTGCGATCGAGCTGCGCGCTTGCGTTGAAGCCGGCGAGCCGGCTCGAGAACACTTGGAGGTCTTGGAGGCGGTGCTAGCTCGAGACAAGGAGCGGCTCGCGGCTGGCCTCGAGCGCCTGCAGGTCCTCCTCGGAAGAGAGGGTGGAGAGAAGCTTCAGGCGCTCGAGCAGTCGGTTCGACGCAGTCTGATCCGCCACCTGCTGTATCCGCAAGTCGTTCGCGTCGACTACGAGGACCTGTTGGAAGACGAAGAGTCCCACGAGGATTGAGGTGAGTTCCCTCAGCGGGACGCGCGATAGAGGCGGACCTTCTGGTCACGGCCCCAGGTCAGGGCCAGCTTGCTGTCCGCGCTCCAGGCGGGGCCCTCGCCCGCGACCGGGCCGTCCCAGGCGTGGATCCGCTCGCCGCTCTCGACGCTCCACACCCACAGCCCGCCGCTGAGGCGGCCGGCGGCCAGCTTCGAGCCGTCGGGCGAGAAGGCCAGGCCCGTGAAGCCCCAGCTGCCCCAGTCCGGCTCGAGCTGGCGGGGCTCGCCGCCGAGGCGCGCCAGGACCGCGCCCTTCTTGCCGACCCAGGCGACCACGTCGCCTCGTGGAGAGACAGCGAGCTCGCTGGAACCGACCGCGAGCGGGTGGGTCCGACGGGTGTTGCGCTCGAGGTCGAACTCGTGCAGGCCGCCGAGCGAGACGAACACGCGCCGGCCGCCCTCAGCGAAGGCGACGCCCGCGCGCATGGGGCGCGGCGTGGGGAGCGCGCCGATCGTGAGCAGGCGCTCCTCGCGGACCTCGCTCACGAGCAGCTCCTGCTCCCCTTCGTGCGCGAAGCGGACGCCTCGCTCGCAGGGGGCAATCGCGACCACCTTCCCCACGCTCACGTCCGAGAGCTGCCGGTAGCGGCCGCTCCGGACCTCGATCCAGGCGGCGATCGAGCCGCACTGAAGGAAGAGGCGCTCGCCGGGGCCGTCGAAGGCGATCCGAACGGGGCCCTCCCTGGGGGCGATCCGTGGCCAGTGCAGCTGGCGCAGCTCGGAGCCGTCGCGGGCGTCCCACAGGATCACCTCGCCGTCGGCTGCCGCGCTCGCGACGAACTCCCCCTGCGTCTGCACCGCGACGTCGACGACGGGGACGTTGCCGAGGTCCTTGTCGTAGCCCTTCCTGGTGAGCGCCCCCAGGACCGCGCTGAGGGAGCTGCCGTGGCCGCTGAACCAGCCGCCGAGAGCACGCTCCTGACCCTTGGGTCCGAGGGTGTCGGCGAGCCACAGCCCGCCCAGGAGGAGCAGGATCAACGCTGCCGCCCAGCGCCAGAGCCGGCGGCGGCCCGCGCGGGGGCTAGCCTCTTCGGCCGTGGCCTGCGCGGAGAGGGGCTCCGCTGGAGCGGCCTTCACGTTGATCGCTGGAGGAGCCGCAGGGCTCGCGAGGTCGACCTCCAGCCGGCGCGGCTTGGAAGCGCTCGGCGCGGCCGGCTCGCCCCACCCGCCCCCGCAGCCGACGGTCGGACAAGCGCCGAACTCCTCGGCGCACTCGGCGTGGACTTGGAGTTCGCACCCCGAGCAGCGGCGCACGGGCGCCGCGATCCCGTCCAGGCAAAAGGGGCACTGCTCGGTCACGACCCGAGGAGAGCACGCCGCTGACTCCGACGCCAGGACTCCGATCGCGTAGCTAAAGCCCGTCCCGAATCGGCGTCGTCACGCTTTCCACATGTCAACCGGCCGTAGGGGAGGGGTTTCCCCCCTCCCGGCGGGAGGGGGTAAACCCCTCCCCTACATTTCGGGACGGTCACGGGCCCACAAGCCACTGGCTGGCAATGGCTAAGGGGGCCCCGCCCAGCTTCGGGGGGTCACGGGGGCGTCACCGACCCACATCCCGACGACCATCCGAGCAATGGCTCCGTAAATCCATATCCCGCAGCTATTTATTTACCCGTCCGGTTCCGCGGGGGCGGGCCTCTACTCCTCTGCGGGACCGCTCTAGCAGAGGAGCACGGTGTGAACGGACGGACGGGGATCTACGCGTTGAGCGCGTTATTCGTAGGCCTGAGCGCGGTTGGCTGCGGACGCCACCAGCGCACGATCTACGTGCCGAACCAGACGGCGGCGGGAGCCACCACTCCCAGCCAGCCGATCGCGACCCCGGGCAGCGGGACACCGGTCCTCCCTGGCGGGACGATCGGCGCGCCGGGCTCGGGCAGCGTGGGCCTCCCCTCCAGCGGGACGAGCGCTCCGCCCGTCGCGGCGGTCTCGCTCGAGGCGCTCCCCGGCGGCTCGCGCCGGGTCGCGAGCGACGCTCGCGAGGTCGCGGTGATCTCGCTCCTCGCGCGCAACACCACCGGCGCGGACGCCGAGCTGAGCTCGCTCGAGCTGCGCGCCGAGGGCTCCCTCGACGACGCGAGCGGCGTCGCCAGCGCGCGCCTCGTCGAGGACGTCGACGGAGACGGCCGCTTCGACCGCGCGATCGACCGCGCGATCGCGAGCGCTGGCTTCACCACCGACGACGGCGTGGCCAGCTTCCCCCTCCGCGAGCCCCTCGCCGCGGGCGCTTCGCTGCGCCTGCTGGTGACCCTCGACCTGACGGGCGCGGGCCGCGTCAACGACACCCTCCGCCTGCGCCTGGAGGCGAGCGCCCTGGCCGCGAGCGGCCCCGGCGGACAGCCGGCTCGGACCGCGGTCCTCGAGAGCGCCGGCGCGACCCTGGCGATCGGCCGCTGGGTCGAGCCGCACCTGGCCTTCAAGACCCCCGGCGACGGGCTCTCGCCCAAGGCCGTGGTCGACACCAACGGCAACACCCACGTCTCGCTCTCGCAGAACTACAACTTCAACTCGGACGTCTGGTACTCCTTCTTCGACGGGCGCAGCTACTCGCCCGTGTTCGACGTCAGCCGCTCCTCGGCGACCTCGTGGAACCAGGACCTGGCCGTCGAGGGCGGGATCCCCTACCTGGCCTGGGAGGCCTGGGACACCCGCTTCAGCGACTACGGGATCCGCTTCGCGCGCTTCGACGCGGGCAACTTCTCCTGGACCCAGACCGAGGACGTGAGCGGGGCGCCCGGCGTCGCGGCGCGGATCGCCGTCACGGGCGGCAACGTGCACGTGGTCTGGGCCGAGCGCGGCGCCACGACCGCGATCAAGCACCGGGCCAAGGTCAACGGCCAGTGGACCGCGATCGCCGAGATCAGCTCGGCGGCCTTCAGCAACGGGGTCCGGGTCGAGACGCCCGCGCTCGTGGTCGCCGACAGCGGCGAGGTGTTCGCCGCCTGGGCCGAGAACGGCTTCGGCACCTCCGAGCTGCGCGGACGCTGGATCAGCCCGACCGGCCACTACGGCATGCTCGAGACGGTGGCCTCGGCGCCCCAGCAGGTGGAGCGTCCGGTGCTCCTCCGCGACGGGGCCGACCTGCACGTCTCCTACGAGTGGGGCGGCGAGGTCTACCTCGCCCAGCGCACCAACAACGCCTGGCTCCCCGGCAACAACGTCAGCAACTCGATCGGCGCATCGAGCGAGTCGGCGCTGGTCGTGCACGGCGGCGCCGTCCACGTGTTCTGGATCGAGGACGAGAGCAACGGGGGCCCGACCTCGACCCACGTCGCCCACGCGGTGGCGGTCGGCGGCGCCTTCAGCAAGCCCGAGCTGCTGACCCGCGGCCCGGGCGCGCGCTCCTATCCGACCGCGGTCTCGGAGGGGACGCGGCTCAAGGTGCTCTGGCAGGACTGGAGCCTCGGCCGCCAGCTGATCTTCAACACCTGGACCGAGCCCGGCGGCCTCGAGGCCCCGCGCGCGGTCGCCCGCCCCGGCGCCGAGCCCGACCGTCCCAGCGGCGTGCGCGCCCGTGACGGCGCCCTGGCCGTGGCCTACGCCCTCGACGCCGGCGGCAACGGCGAGATCTACGTCCAGGTCGAGGACGGCCCCGCCCTCGGCTTCCAGGCGGCGGAGAACGTGTCCCAGTCGGCGACGGGCAGCTACAAGCCCTCGATCGCCGCGACCAGCAGCCGCAGCCTGTGGGTCGCCTGGGAGGAGTCGGCCGCGGCCGGCTTCGAGGTCCAGATCGCCGAGCGGACCCCCACCGGCTGGTCGACCCCGGCCGCGCTCTCCAGCGCGACGCCGGCCTACGCGCCGGCCCTCAGCGGCCAGGGCGAGCGCCTCTCGGCCGTCTGGACCGAGCGCGTCGCGAGCGGCCAGCACGCGCTGATGCTCCGCGAGCGCGTCGGCGGCGCCTGGGGCCCCGCGGCCTCGATCGCGGCGGGCACCAGCGCCAGCGCCTGGGCCCCGAGCCTGACCCACACCGCCCGCGGCGACCGCGTGGCCGCCTTCGAGCGCGAGGAGCGAGGCCGACGCGAGGTCTGGGTCGCCACGGTCCAGGGCACCGGTGTCCAGGGGATCAGGGTCGACGTCGCCGCGGTCGCCAGCTCGAGCGCCGGCCAGTACGCGCCCCGCGTCGCGGCCCGCGGCGAGGAGGTGTTCGTGGCCTGGGCCGAGGACGGCAAGGTCCTCGTCGCTCGTCGCGCGCCCGGGGCCATGAGCTTCGACCCGCCCGAGACCCTCAGCCAGGGCTCCTCCTGGTCGGTCGACCTCGCGGTCAGCGGCGACGAGGTGCTCGTGACCTGGGAGCAGTGGCAGGGCAACCAGGCCCGTCCGACCCACGCCCGCCTCACGAGCGCGGGCTGGACCCAGCCCGCCGCCCACGACCTGAAGGCCGTCAGCGGCCGTCGCACCGCCGCGATCTCGGCCGGGGCAGGCGCCTTCGACCTGCTCTGGACCGAGCCCGACGGGCTGGTGATTCGCCAGCGGAGGGGGAGCTGATATGCAGCCGCGCGCCCTGAGCTTCTCGGCCCTCTTGCTCGCCTTCTTCGTCGCCGGCTGCGGTGACCTCAAGAAGGACCCCAAGTACGTCAGCGTCGGCAGCACCAGCGCGCCCGCGACCGGGCCCGCCACCAACCTGCCCTTCGGGCCCCCCGCCCAGCCGGTCAACCCGACCCTGCCGGGCTTCGGCGCGCCGGTCGGCTCGGGCTCGCTGACCCCGCCCAGCTCGGGCAGCGTCGGCTCGCCCAGCACCGCGACCACGCCTGGCGGCGGCTTGCTGACTCCGCCTCCGGCGCCGGTCCCCCAGGCGGGCCCCGGCGGCCTGAGCGGCCCGCCCACGCGGACCTTCCCGGCGGCCAGCGACCCGATCGTGATCGGGCAGGGCCCCGTGGTCGGGACGACCGTCCGCGGCGACGTCTACCAGCACTGCCGCGAGTGGGTGGCGGGCGACGTGCGCGCCCTCGATCCCCTCGACGTGCGCTTCGCCGGCGACGGCCTGACCCAGAGCCGCGAGCTCCTGGCCTTCTACTCGCGCCGCGAGAGCGGGCGCTTGAACCTGCGCGTCGACCTGTTCGACCTCGCCTTCGGCGCCGAGCTGGGCGGGCTGGACCTGGTCGTCCTGATCGGCTGGAGCGGCCGGGGCGCGACCGCGCTCCCGCTCGGGCTGCGCGAGACCACGGCCCACCCCTACGACGCCGCGATCGTGTGCCGCGACACCCAAGACCTGAGCCTGCTCGACCGGGCCGGCGTGGCCGCGGTCACCACGACCACCGGCGGCCTGGAGGTGTCCTTCCGCTCGGACCTCGATACGGTCGAGCTGGGCGTGGACGAGGCTCACCTGACCAACCTCGGCTGGACCGGCGGCCCGCTGACCTTCCAGGTCCTGAGCGTGCAGGACAACCTGGGCCGCGTCGCCGACGCCGTGCTCGAGGTCGACCTCAACGACCGCCGCCTGGACGAGGCCGTGCTCGAGAGCTGGGTCGCCGACCGGCGCGCGATCCTCAGCCCGATCGCGATCGGCAACCGCGCCGCGCTCGACGCGACCTACCTGCGCGGGCTGGTCCACAGCGACGACATCAAGACCCGCGAGGGCTTCCCGACCGGCCTGCGGCGAACCCTCGCCAGCCACCGCGCCCACGGGCTCTCGATCAACCTCCACCTCTCGGGCGTGCTCGCCAACGCGATCGGCTGGGCCAGCTCGCCCAGCAACCCGGCCGAGGACGGCGCGCTCTTCCTCGCGGAGCTCGCGACCTTCTTCGACGGCGACCGGAGCAACGGCGAGGGTGACTTCCTCCCGGGGCTCTACGTCGACAACATGATGCCCTACTTCCGCGGGCAGGCGAACGCGCGCTTCATTGATCTGGCTTGGGAGGTCTACCGCGATCGCCTCGGCCTCCAGGCCCCGGGGAAGGTGTTCTGGACCCCCGAGCGCGTGATCGGCGGCGGCGACTTCGCCGATATCAAGGCGGCCGGCTTCACCCACACCGTGATCGACCGGACCCACCTCGACTCCTGGTTCAACGTCCAGACCACCGACGGCGCTTTGCACCGGATCAACGGCGTGGACTGCTTCGTGATCGACCCCGAGGTGAACCTCTTCGGCGGCCAGGACGGCGGGCCGAGCGAGGCCCTCCGCGAGCTCCTGATCCGCCGCGCCCTCGACGCCAACGCGCAGCAGGCGATCCTGACCGTCGCCGACTGGGAGGAATACGCCGGCCGCAAGGGCAACACCGACGTCCCCGACACCTACGACCGGATCCTGCGCTGGATCAGCCAGCGCCCCTGGATCGAGGTCGCCGGCCTGCAGGACCTGGCCGGTCGCGGCTGGCAGCCGGTCATGGACCACGGCGCGCACCCCACGCTCAAGACCGAGACCTACGAGTGGCTGCGCCACGCCACCGAAGAGAACTACGACCACTGGTACTACGGGCACCCCCTCGAGCAGAGCCTGGCCGCGCTCCAGCCGCCGATCCGCCAGGGCCGCCCCATGTCGCGTCGCCTCGGCGACGTGAAGTCGCCCGGGACCCTCTACGGCGACACCTGGAGCGCGATCGCCACCGCTCCGGCCGGCGGGCTCAAGCACCTGGCCGAGACCTCCTTCGCGAGCGTGATGTACCGCACGGCCTGGCACCTCGAGGACATGCACGACACGCGCCGCTACACCAACGGCGCCTACATTCAGCCCGACACGACCTACGACCAGCTGACCGGCTTCGCCTACGCGCTGCAGGTCCGCGCCGGCGAGGCGGCGGTCGTGGCCCGCGCTGCGCGCTGGGCGCAGAGCCCCCCCAGCCAGCCCACGGCCTGGACCGAAGACGTCGACCTCGACGGCGAGGTCGAGTACCTGCTCGCCGACAGCAAGCTGCTGGTGGTCTGTGAGCGCGACGGCGGCCGCCTGACGGCGAGCTTCGTGCGCGACCCCGCCACCGGCGAGGGCTACATGGTCACGGGCGACCCAATGGCCTTCCCCAGCCGCGGCCTCGAGGCCGGCTTCGAGGACGAGGGGCACGACGCGGCCCGCAACTCGGTCCTCAAGGACACCTGGGCGCGCGGCCTCGGCTACGGCTACGTCAACGACGAGGGCACGGCGGCCGTGAGCACGACCACGGTCGGGCTGGTGTTCACCTCGACCGACGGCATGCGCACCAAGACGATCACCCCCGGCGCCACGCCCGGCACCTTCGAGGTGGACTACGTGGTCGACCCCCGCGTGGATCGGCTCTACGTCCGCTGCGGCCTGAACCCGCACCTGGCGGCGCTCGCCCTCGACGGGCAGCGCGACCTGGTCGAGACCGACCAGGGCGGCGTCTACACCCTGGCCAAGACCTACCAGGGCAAGACGGTCAGCGTCTCGCTCGGCTACGGGGACGGCGCGCACGACACGGCCGTCAACTACCAGGCCGGCCAGGGCGTCGCGGCCAGCCCGCGCCACACCGCCTTCCAGCACATGCTGGAGCTCAAGGGCGACGCGCCGGGCTTCTCCTTCTCGCTCTCGGCCGACGTGAAGTGACGCCTCCGCCCGCGGGTCAGCGCTAAGCTGATCCGCGGTGGGTGCAGGCGGAGAGCAAGGACGCGGCCAGGTCGGGCCCTATCGGCTCGAGGGCGAGCTCGGTCGGGGCGGTATGGGCGCGGTCTACGCGGCTCGCCACGTCCAGACCGGCGCGCGGGTCGCGCTCAAGCAGGTCCTGGTCGTCGACGAGGACCCCGACACCCTGGCGCGCTTCGAGGTCGAGGCCCGCGCCCTGGCGCGGGTGCGTCACCCGCAGGTGGTCCAGCTGCTCGAGGTCGGGCGCGACGCGCGCGGACGCCCATGGATCGCCATGGAGCTCGTGGAGGGCGAGAGCCTGGACGAGGTCCTGCGCCGCGACGGCCCCTTGCCCGCGGCTCGCGCGCTGGAGCTGGTGCGTCCGCTCGTGGCGGCGCTCGCGCACGCCCACGAGCGGGGGGTCGTGCACCGCGACCTCAAGCCGAGCAACGTGCTGGTCCGCGGGCGCGACGGCGCGCCCCTGCTGACCGACTTCGGGCTGGCCAAGCGCCTCGACCAGAGCCAGGCCCTGACCCAGACCGGCGAGGTCCTCGGCACGCCGGGCTACCTCGCCCCCGAGCAGTGCGGCGTCTCGGGCGGCGTCGGGCCCGCGACCGACGTCTACGGGCTCGGCGCGCTGCTCTACGCGCTGCTGACGGGTCAGCCGCCTTGCCGGGGAGCGACCTTGATCGACTCGCTGCGACACGTGATCGAGGTCGCGCCGCGGCCGCCCTCGGAGCTGGCGAGCGTCCCAGCCGAGCTCGACGCGCTCTGCCTGCGCTGCCTGGAGAAGGCGCCTGCGCGCCGCTTCCGCGACATGGGGGAGCTCGGGGCGGCCCTGGACTCGCTCGGCGAGGAGCCCCGCAGAGCGGGCGCGTCGGCGCTCCTCGTCGGGGCTGCGCTGCTCGTCGCGCTGGGCGTCGGCGCGCTCGCGGCTGGAGGGCCGCCCGCGGAGGAGGCCGCGCGCGCCTCCGCGGCGCCTTCCCCGAGCCCCAGCGAGCGCGCCGCTCCGAGCGCGACTCCGGGGGCCGGCGTCCCCTTGATCCAGCGGGCCGAGCGCGCGCTGGGGAGGGGTGACTTCGGCGAGGCCTGCCGCGCCGCGAGCTCCGCGCGAGCGCCCTGGTTGGAGCGCCTGCAGGTCGCGCAGCGGCTCGCGGTGGCGGCCTGGGAGGGAGGCGAAGCGCGCGAGATCGACCTGGCCCGCGGGGTCGCCGAGCGCCTGCTCCGTGACGCGCCGCTCGAGAGGCGTGGCTCCGCGCTCCTGCTCCAGGCTAGCTTCGAGGCTCACGAGCCGCCCGAGGAGCAGGACTCGGCCCAGGTCCGCCAATCCGCGGAGCAGGCGCTCGACGCCGGGCTGAGCCCCGGCGAGGAGGCCCTGGCGCGCTCGATCCTGAGCAGGGTGCTCCCCGCGGGCGCCGAGGCGGTCGCCAACGGCGTGGCCTGGGTGCGGCTGGCTCCGCGCTCGGAGGCTTGCCTGGCCTTGGGGCTGGCCCTCGCCGAGCTGCAGGAGCGCGGCGCC